>JAXDCN010000069.1:0-76387 GCA_034677945.1 Saccharimonadales bacterium (SeqCode) | reverse complement strand
TTGGTAACGTGGCCGACCAACACCACAGCGGCCCCTGATTTTTTGGCCGACTGGATAATTACATTACTGCTGTTCGTAATTTGCGAAACCGTCCCCGGGGCAGAAGTAATCTCATCCAACGATAATGTCTGTATCGAATCAATGATTATTAATTTATAATTACCTGACCTAATAGTAGCTGCTATATCATCAGCGCTGGTGCTTGAGGCAAAATTTAACTGCTCGCTCTTTTCGGCCCCTAAACGTTCCGCTCGCAGTTTAACCTGGCCGGCCGATTCTTCGCCGCTAATATAAAGCACGGGGTATTTACGCGCCGCAAAAGCCGAGACCTGAAGCAGTAAAGTACTTTTACCAATACCCGGTTGACCGGCCATCAAAATCACGCTGCCGGGCAGTATCCCGCCACCGAGTACGTCGTCCAAGTCAGAAAAACCGGTCAGAAAACGGTCTTTGCTTTGATCGACCGGGATTGACATCATCGTCTGTACGCTCAAAACGCTGCCAGATTTCGCGCTTCTCGAAACGACAGACTTGCCGACCGATACGGCCGTTTGCTCGACAAGCGTATTCCATTCGCCACAGTTGTCGCATTTACCTGTCCATTTCGGAAAAATTGCGCCGCAATTCTGACAAACAAACTGAGTTTTTGATTTAACCATTACATTAAGTATACCTTATACCGAAGGTGCCGGCGCAAGCGTACTGTCAATGCTATTATTCAATTTTATCGATTCCGACGCGATTGAATTATATTCTGCCAGTAGTGAATAATATTTTGCAATATCATCACTCACACTTTCCCTTAATGCGTTTAGTTCCGATACTCGCGATACGAGGACCGCCCTTTCCGCATAAAACTGCGCTTGCGACGCAAAGTCGCCGCTTGCCGCCCGCGCGTCAAACAAGCTGATATCGCTGTTCAATTCCGAAACGTCAGCATTGTATTGGGCTGACCTTTCAGAAATACTCGATGCCAGTGCGTTTATTTGCGTCGCTAGTGCGTCGGCCTTGTCTTCTAGTTCGTTAAAAACGCTACTGTACTTGTCATACAAAGCAACGACCGCCTGCCGGTTGTAAAAGAAACGGCTATAATAAGATTCTAGTTGTGCGTCGATTTCAGCCACCTGAGTGGCGATGATAGAAAACAGCTCATTGTCACGCTGACCTGGCTCAGTTCGATCGTAAAACGCCATCAATTCTGCAAAGTCTTTGTCAGCCTTTAATTGGCTGTACTCCGCTTCTATCAGCTGATTTATTTTGTCTTTTTCATCATCGCTTAAACGATAGTAAACCGCATGCATAGTTTCATGAGCGGCCGTTACTTCACGTATACCGTCAAGCCGAGTATCGGTAACGTCATAAATATATATTCGATTATCATTATAGCAACCAAGAATCGAAGTAACTGTTTCTGTCCGCTCGCATTCCGTATTGAAATCTTGGGTGCCGTCCAGTTTAGGTTGGCTGGCATAAAACAGGAACTTCCCATGATCATTCAAACCCGCCCTTTCAGCCAAGTTTGCGATTTCGCTGGTTGGCTGATACTCCCAAACCGTTATCTGATCGATAATATATTGCCTGTTAGCGACCAGTAATAGAGAAATGCCAATCAACGCCAAGCTTAACAAAAACGTTATTATGAATCCGGGGTCACTAGACTTCCGAGGAGACATCGACACGGACCCCACCGTCCTTAGCGTTGACCGTCAATACATTCCCTTTTTCGAACTTGCCCGATAATATTCCATCCGCGATCTGGTGCTCTAATTCGTCCTGAATTGCACGCCTTAAGGGGCGAGCTCCAAATTTTTCACTGTAGCCTTTTTTGATAATTAACCGTTTTGCGGAAGGTGAAATAACCAAGTGAATACCTTTCTGGATTAGACGTTGCTGTAGCTCTTCAACTATATTATCAAAAATCTTATTAATTTGCTTGCGCGTCAACGCGCGGAACGTAATAATCCCGTCGAAACGATTAATTAGCTCTGGACGCATCATACTCGACAACGCGGATTCGGCCGCTTCGGCATTTTCTTTGTGTATTTGATCAAGCTTTTTCTGGTCGTTACTGGACTTGGCATGAAAACCCAAACTCGACTCTTTCATCATGCGGTCAGCCCCAAGATTACTGGTTAGAATTATGATTGCGTTAGAGAAATTTACTTTATGACCTTTGGCGTCAGTCAATTTTCCATCCTCTAATATTTGCAACAACAGATTAAACACCTCCGGGTGGGCCTTTTCTATCTCATCAAACAATACGACGCTATATGGTTGCCGCCGAATCTTATCTGTCAATTTACCGCCGTCTTCGTATCCAACATAACCGGCCGGAGCACCTAATAGTCGGCTGGTAGTATGGCGTTCGGAAAATTCGCTCATGTCGATTTTAATCAAAGCTTCGTCGCTGCCAAATACTTCCCGCGCCAGGACTCGGGCCAGCTCGGTTTTACCTACGCCTGTCGGTCCCATGAACACGAACGATCCGATTGGCCGGCTGCTGCTGGCAACGCCGCTGCGACTGCGCCTGATAGCTCGTGATACTTTCTCGACGGCCTCTTTTTGACCGATAATATACTTGCCGAGATGTTTTTCCAAATTCCGCAATAAACTGGCTTCAGATTTTTGGACGCGGCGCACCGGAATGCCTGTCATTGATGAAATCGCATGAGCAATATCATCATCTGTCAGAATAATCGGCGATTTGTTTTCCGATTCTTCGCGCATTTCATCCAGTTTTGAATTTATCTGACTGATTCGCGTTTTATACAGCGCCGCCCTTTCGTAATCCTCCGAGGTAACCGCTTCTTCCATTTTTTCGTTCAAATTTTTCAACTGCTTCATGTAATCTCGAAGCTTGCTGGGCTTTCGGCCTGAACGGACGCGAACTAATGCCGCGGCTTCGTCAATGACATCAATCGCCTTGTCCGGCATAAAGCGCTCGCTTAGATACCGGTCGGCCATATAGACGGCATCTTCGATCAATTCATCACTGATACTTACGCCGTGATGCCTTTCGTAGCGAGCCTTGAGGCCTTTTAGAATTGCAATCGTATCCTTAATGCTCGTTTCTGGTACGATTATCGTTTGTAGCCGCCTTTCAAGGGCGGTGTCTTTTTCGATATGTTTACGGTACTCTTCCGACGTGGTCGCGCCGATTAACCTGATCTCACCACGAGCCAAGGCCGGTTTTAACATATTGGCGGCATCAATCGTGCCTTCAGCCGCACCGGCACCAACCAATAAATGAAGCTCGTCTATAAATACGATGACATTTTTTTGCTGGCGTAATTCTTCCATGACTTTTTTTAGACGCTCTTCGAATTCGCCGCGATATTTAGTACCAGCTATCATACCAGCCAGATCGATCTGTATAACACGCTTATCCAATAGCGAATCAGGCACTTCTTCGCGGATGATCCGTTGGGCCAAACCTTCGACGATAGCGGTTTTACCAACTCCTGGTTCACCTATCAAAACAGGGTTATTTTTGGTGCGGCGGCTAAGAATAGTAATGACCCGCTCTTCTTGCGCCTCGCGGCCAATTACGGGATCAAGCTTTCCGGCTTTCGCCAGCGCCGTCAAATCGACGCCGAAAGTACCCAACGCACCCTTTTGCTTGGTCTGTCTTTCGGCGTGCGACGTCGGAATCGACGCAAAATCACTTTTATAGCTATCTTGATTCCGATCAAGGAATTCTTCGAGTTCAGAGGCAAGTTGATCTAAATTAATTCCCATATCGCGTAATAAAACTGACGCCCGGGCGTTTTTTTGGCTTAATATACTGTATAAAATATGCTCTGTTCCCAAAAAATCTTGGTGAAATTCCTGCGCAACATCCCAACTCATTTTTAACGTCAATTTTGCCGTTTCGCTAAGTGCCTTAGCCTCAGGACTGACGACTACAGTTAACGGCGCCAAATTTAGAGCGGCCTGAGCACGTTCAAGCGTAACTCCAGCATCGGCCAACAATTTTGCGCCGACCGAAGAACTTTGGGCCAAAATACCCAAAAGTAAGTGTTCCGTTCCGATATATGTGCTCCCATACCCCTGAGCGATGATATTTGCGTGGTGAAGGCTGGTGCGTGCATTATCGGTCAAATGCGATATAAAATCTGAAAACTCATCTGCCATGTGTCTATTGTAACATTTATTAGCACTCCCATGTCAAGAGTGCTAATTTGACCCGAGGTGTTTTGATGCCAATAATTTATTCTTCTGCAGACTGGTTCAAAGCATCAAGCAAGCTGTCTTCGATATTCTTGCGGCGTTTCGGTGCAGCCGGTTTTGCCATAGCAACGACTTGCTCGATATCAAGTTCGTATCCGGTCAAGCGACTTGCTAGGCGGACATTCTGGCCGGAGCGGCCGATAGCAATCGACTGCTGGTCTTCACTGACGAATACCGTAGCGCGTTTGCCTTTATCGTTGATTTCGACTTTTGAAACCTCTGCCGGGCTGAGCGCGTTTTTGATGAATTGTTCGATGTTTTCATCATAAGATATGATGTCGATTTTTTCCTGGTCGCCGATTTCGTTCATTACGGCCTGGACACGCGTACCGTGACCGCCGACGAACGTTCCGACCGGATCGACTCCGGGAACGGTGCTGGCAACGGCAATTTTGGTGCGGCGGCCGGCTTCGCGGGCAATCGCTTTGATCTCAACCGCTCCGGTTTCGATTTCGGGGACTTCTTGGCGGAACAGATATTCAATGAATTGTTCGTTGCCGCGGCTTAGAATCAGTTGCGGACCGCGGTTGTCGCGTTCGATGTCTTTGATAAATACCTTGATGCGGCTGCCTATGCTGTAGTATTCGCCTTGGATTTGTTCGCTCTGCGGAATGATACCGGTCGCCTTGCCTAAATCGACTCTGACGACACGCGGCTCGACGCGTTGGACAGTGCCGTTTACTACGGTGCCGATTTTGTCTTCGTACTCTTCGACGACGGCTTCACGCTCGGCTTCACGCAAACGTTGCAAGACTACCTGCTTGGCTGTCTGAGCGGCAACACGTCCAAACGTCGTAACTTCGTGTTTCTCCTCGATAATATCGCCGATAGCGGCATCCTTTTTGATTTTTTTAGCATCATCCAGGCTGATTTCGACGGCCGAAGAACCGACGGCTTCAACGACTTCCCGTGCTACGAATACGTTGGCGGTGCCATTATTGATATTTAATTCACAGCGGACTTCTTGTTCGCGTTCGCCGTTGTCACGGCGCCAGGCGGCCGCAATAGCTTGTTCGATGACAGATAATACCGTTTCTTCAGGTAAATTCTTTTCCTCTGCGATAGTATGAACGGCTAATACGAGTTGTTTGACATTGATTTCTTCCATGCTTTTTCTCCTTCTGATTTCGATTAAAAAAGCCGACCTGCCGGCCGACGATATGCAAAGTACTAATAACAGTATAGCGCACAGTTACGGACTTGGCAACAGCTGGCCCGGACATTTGCTTAAAATCGCAGACATGGCGTCGTATTCAGCCTGAGTAACCCAAAGACCGTATTTTTGTTTGACCGCGATTTGTCTTGATACATATTGGCAACGGAATGATTTATTTGGCGGTAGCCAGGTAGCCGCGTCGCCGTCGCCTTTTTGTTGGTTTATCGCTCCGTCTACCGCCAGCAGCTCCAATGGATCGTTCGCCAGTTGGATTCTTTTTTCAAGCGTAAATGCTTGAGCGCCTTTTTGCCACGCGTCCGACAAAGCCACCACGTGGTCAATCTGAACCGCTCCGCTGGTAGTACTTCCTCTGGTAAAACGAATCGTTTTACCAGTGTAAGGGTCGTTCAAAGTTCCGCTGATTACTTGGCATTCGTCATTGATTTTCACATCTACAAGGTCGCGGTTCAAAATTATCTCGCGCATATCGCAACCGCCGATTTTTTTCCAACCCGAGCCGAATTGTTCCCTGGTATAGTCCGTCTTGGGGGCGCGGCCCTTGATAGCCAATTTACTTAAAGCATCAATCGCCTTCCCGAGTGTGCTATTCGTAGTGTTTTTGGTCGGCGTTGTTGGTTCCGGATAATTTGGCGTACTGGTAATTATTACGGCCGCAAAAATGATTAACGAGATTATGAATATCGTTACCCGTCTGTTTCGATAAACATTCGTCATATACCTATTATGCAATAGAAAATAGATGATACAATAAACGATATGCAAATCGTAAAAAGACTTCTAGATCAATTCTCTCCTATCAACTACAAATTGTCTGTTTCGTTAAACCGGCTTAATAGGACTTTCGAAGGTACCGTTACAATAGACGGCATTTTAATAAATGACTCTGATAAAATCAGCTTGCATAGCAAAGAGCTTGATATCAAATCGGCCAAAATTGACAGCGAACCAGCTGACGTGTCGTACGAAAAAGACGACGAGCTGATATTGTCAAAACCCGGTTTACAGAAGGGCAAGCATCAGATTCGTATAATTTTCAGTGGTGTTATCAGTGACGCGATGCAGGGCATTTATCCTTGTTACTACGATCATGACGGCATAAAGAAGGAGTTGTTAGCGACTCAGTTTGAAAGCCACCACGCTCGCGAAGCATTTCCCTGTATTGACGAGCCGGCAGCCAAAGCGACTTATGATTTGACGCTCGAAACCGAACTGGACGTAACGGTATTAGGCAATATGCCGATTAAAGACCAACATGCCGAGGACGAAAGGCTGATTACCACGTTCGAAACCACGCCGATAATGAGCAGCTACTTACTTGCCTGGGTCGTCGGCGAACTTCAAAAAAAATCCGCCGTCACGAAAAACGGCGTCCAGATAAACGTTTGGTCAACTTTGGCACAGCCCGAGAATAATCTGGATTTTGCGTTGGATATCGCTACCAGATCGACTGATTTCTTTGATGAGTATTTCAGTACACCCTACCCTTTGCCGAAAAGCGATTACGTCGCCCTGCCTGACTTTTCTTCCGGCGCCATGGAAAACTGGGGGCTGCAGACTTACCGCGAAATCGCATTGCTGGTCGACCCCGAGACCACTTCGGTTTCGTCCAAACAATATGTCGCGACCGTAATTACCCACGAAACCAGCCACCAATGGTTCGGTAACCTGGTGACGATGGAATGGTGGGACGATTTGTGGCTGAATGAAAGTTTTGCATCACTGGTTGAATATTCCGCCGTCGACGCTTTGGAACCAGACTGGAACATATGGTTTGATTTTGCCAGTAACGATTCCGTCGTCGCGCTTCGACGCGACAGCCTGGCAGGAGTTCAACCGGTCCAAACCGGCGTTAATCATCCGGACGAAATCATGTCGTTGTTTGACGGCGCGATCGTCTATGCCAAAGGTGCTCGTTTAATCAAAATGTTGATACGTTACATCGGCGAAGACGTTTTCCGTGCCGGAATGAAAGAATATTTCAAGACGCATGCTTACCGTAACACGGCGTCAGCCGATCTTTGGAAATCGCTGTCTAGCGCCAGCGGAATCGATATTGGATCTTTTATGAACAGCTGGATCAAACAACCCGGCTTTCCCGTCGTTCATGTTTCAAAAAACGGCAAAACGATAAATCTAAGGCAAGAGCGTTTGGTTGGCCGTCTGAACGAAAAATCCGATTCGCTTTGGCCGATTACGCTGAATTCAAATAATAATTACCTGCCAAAAATCATGGATCAACGGTCACTGGTCATAGATAATGTCGAGATAACCGAGCCGCTTAGACTTAATACCTCAAGCGACGCCCATTTCATAACTCACTACGATAATGGCCTTATGAGCAAACTAATAGAACAAGTTGCAGCCGGCAAACTCCCGACAATCGACCGTATGCAACTGTTAAACGAACAAATGCTACTAGCCAATGCCGGTATAATTTCATACGGCGAGCTTATTCCGCTGCTGGATGCTTATAAAAACGAATCGACCGAGGCCGTTTGGGGTATTATCGGGCTAGCTATCGGCGAATTGAAAAAGTTCGTCGAGGACGACGAAGCAGCCGAAAAGAAACTCCGCGAATTAGCTGGTTCGCTAGCCAGAAACCAGTACGAACGCTTAGGTTGGATTAATAAATCCGGTGAAAGCGAAGAAGATATCAAATTACGCAGCGTAATCATCGGCTTGATGATATATTCCGAAGACCCGGAGGTATTGAAGACTGCTATTGATAACTTCAAGTCGACCGACATCGAAAAACTAAATCCCGAACTTCGGCCGTCGATAATTTCAACTTATGTACGCTACGGAGAATACGACAGCCAAATGATTGATTCGCTATTTAAAAAATACCAATCGACCGATTCGGCGGAATTAAGACAGGACATCAGTATCGGCCTGACCTCGTCCAAAAATACTGAGGTTAACAAATTGATTCTGGATAAACTGACGGATACATCAATAATCCGCACCCAGGACACTGCTCGATGGGTCGTTTACACGATGCGAAACCGCTATGCCAGGGAAATGACGTGGCAGTGGATTCGCGATAATTGGGAATGGATAAAAAAGAAATTCTTTGGCAGCATGAGTTATGACGATTACCCAAGGTATGCCGCATCAGCGTTAGTTAACAAAAAACAACTTGACGAATATATCGAATTCTTTACGCCGAAAAAGTCCGAACCGGTACTGACCCGAGCCATCGAAATCGGCATAAACGAAATCAGAAACCGAGTCGATATCATCGAACGTGACGGCAAGGCCGTAAAACAAGCATTAAAAAATCTCTAGAAACTGATCGACGATCGGCGGCCGGCCGCAGACCGATATCACGGCCAAACGCAAATCCTTGTCATGGATATCGTTAGATACCGAGTAATATTCAGCCGCAAATTTCATTTGCCGTGATTTCTTGGGCGTAATCGCAGCCAATCCTCCGCCTTGGTCAGGCTTGTTGCGGTATTTCACTTCGTTAAAAAATATAACACTGTCTTTTTGGGAAATAATATCGATTTCGCAGTATTTAGTTTTCCAATTACGGTCGATTATTTTATGACCAATTTTTTTCAAATACTCACAGGCCTGGCGTTCTGCCAAATCACCTATTTGCTTGGTAGAACCAAAACTGGATCCGCGGGTGGCTTCGCTGTCCAGCGAATGAGGGGCAGTACCCAAAAATGTTTTTACCTTTGGTAAAAAACTTTTAGGGGCGGACCGGACGGCAAAACCCGAGGCAGTTTTGGACATTGACGGTGAAATTGAATATTTTTGAAGCGGGCCAAATGACAATCGGTGCAGAGGCGTCACGCCCAGCTTTTCGATTGCCGCGATATGTTCGGCCGTGCCGTAACCGACATGATTTTTAAAACCATAGCCGGGGTGTATTTCATCTTGCATTTCCATATATCTATCACGCGCGACTTTAGCGATTATCGAAGCGGCCGAGACGCTTGGCACCAATAAATCCGCCTTTTTTAACGTCGTGACATATTTGCCTTTGTTAGTATCAGACAAAAAGTTAACGGTTCCGTCGATAATAATTTCTTGATACGGTGTCTTGACCTGTTCGACTGCTCGTTTGGTTGCTAATACTAAGGCTTCAGACAAGCCAATTTCGTCAATTTCGTTTGCCGTAACCCAACCCAGTCCGAAGCCGGCGGCAGATTCGCGGATAATAATATCAAGCGCTTCACGCTTTTTCTTGGACAGTTTCTTACTATCAGTCAAACCTTCTATTTCTATGCCGCCTAAAACCACCGCGCCAACCACCAAAGGCCCCGCCCACGGCCCCCGCCCAACCTCATCAATACCCAGAATCATACGCCAATCATATCACGTCAGCTCTTCAAATATATCCCATCATCGATGTATATCATTTTAGTAATCAAAGACTATTCTCTAATAATTAAAATGAGCTGGCTTAAGGGGCCAGCTCATGTTTTGAGTTATTTGTTATTTGATAACATATTGTAGATCTTGGTCAGATATTCCTCTACCTTTTCCCAGCCCCAGGCGTGGATATTGTTATTGCCTTTGGTGACGTCTTCGTCAACAAACAAAGAAATAATATCCACGTTTGGCGGGACGTTTACCGCGCACCAATCAATATTGATAACGCGTTTTCTCCAACCGATTTTGAATACTCCAAATTCAGTGTTGACTAAAAACCAGGGAGCACATAATTCGCATGAACAGTACTCATTCGGAATACTCTGCATACTGATGACGGTAAATCCGGCCTTTTTGAATATATCACTGAATTGGCCCTCTTTTTCTTTGAGTGAGTTAATACGATTACACTCACGGTGATAGTACCTGTCTACGCTGAACATGCCTTGGTCTCCGGGTTGAATTACGTAATCGTCAGAAATTCCCTGATCTTTTCCGACCCAACCGTTCCGGTTTTTGACAACGCGCCTTTCCCATTCGTATTCCGAATCCGGACATATCGGCGTCGGATCAATAAACCTGTCATTACGGATCAAAGAACCGTCGTGCGTTTGATAAATGGCGTCTCTTCTGTCAAAATACGCCTTTTTTACCTCTCCCAGCGTCATGCCGATAAAATCACTAAGGGTAACGATCAATTTTTCATCCCTGACGACAGTATCGTGACAATTTTCGACCGTCCATGTTTTGCCGCAGAATGAACATCTCAGATCCGGAATAGGAATTTTACCGTCGTCATACGAATAACCAATCGATACAACGTTGATGACATGACGGCGGATATATTTCCAAAACTCGTCCCTAGTTAATACATCGGTAATACCGGGTAAGTTATCCCTAGAAAACCTGTCTTCTGCCTTCCAGCAATTCCCTGATTTATCAAGATAGTAACAACCGAAAATAACGAATTCCTTTAACATTTCTTGCCGCTCGTAACCGGCAGTGCGCCGCTGACCTATCAGCTCATTGAAATCTTCCAACGACCCGATCGAACCGGCAATATCTTCTTTGGTGTCATACCATGGCGCGGATTCATTACAGGGTAGTTTTTTCCCGATTAGTTTTAAACGATCCGAAGGCACAAAATCATCCCCTTTAAAAAATTTTTAGAGCAATTGATTCGTCTACAATAATAAAAACTACATGCATCTGGACAAATAACCCAAAAACAATATGGTGATTATACAATTCTATTGTAGTTTAGTCAAACAAAAACCGCCTGTTCGGCGGTTCCTGAAAGTGATTTTATACTTAGGCTTCTTTGTGTCTGGCTTCAACTTCGGCGGCTTTGGCGGCCAATTCGGCTTCTTCGGCAGCTTTTTCGGCAGCTTTTGCCTCGGCTTCGGCGCGAGCCTGTTCTTTCATGCGAGCTTCTTCAGCTTCGAAAGCTTCATCATGAACATCGTTAACGCTCTCTCGGTCAAAACCAACGTTACGTAAACGGGCGCTTTTACCGCTGCGATTGCGCAAGTAACTCAGGTAATTTCTGCGAACTTTGGAACGGCGAACGACTTCGATTTTCTCAACCAGCGGACTATGGATCAAAAAACTTTTTTCTACGCCGACACCGCTTGCGATTTTGCGGACGGTAATTCGCGAAGATAAAGAGTCACGGCGATCGGTACGGATAACAACGCCTTCAAAAACCTGGATACGTTCTTTGGCACCTTCTTTGATTTTTTGATGGACTCGAACGGTATCACCGGTATGGACATCAACAACATTCGACTTTTTTTGGGCCTCTTCGACCTTCTTGATTAATTCAAAACTCATTTGACACTCACTTTAAAATTTATATACTAAGTCAGCTATCGACTATAACACAATTGTGCCGAATATGAAAGGGTTAATCGCAAATAATATACTTATATTACTTGGTTGACTTCATCAAGCGTCGTATCGCCGCGAAGAGCCGCTAACACCCCACTTTGTAGCAACGTCACCATACCGGAAGCGCGGGCGGCCGTTTCGATAGCCTCGGTATTGATGTCCTTGATGTCGCCGCGCAAGAACTTTTGAATATTTTCATTAACGACCATCTGTTCCATTATCACGATACGGTCCTTGAACCCAAACGGCGAAGTGTCGGTAATAACCGGACGCCATAATTTGAAAGTATTAAAATCGGGTTTCTCGACATGAGGCGGCAAATCTTTCAGTACGTTATAGACCCATTGACGCGTCGCGTCGTCGGGATCGTAGGCCTGTTTAGTGCTGTCGTCCAAACGACGCACTAAACGCTGGGCAATCATCAGACGTATAGCCGAACTGAATATCGGATTTACGCCGATCAAATCAATCATGCGACTGAACGCGGCCGACGTAGAATTGGCGTGAAAGCTTGATAACACCAGGTGGCCTGTAATAGAGGCCTGAATAGCAGTTTTAGCGGTGTCTGAGTCGCGAATCTCACCGATCATGACTACGTCCGGGTCCAAGCGCAGAACCGCTCTTAATCCATCGGCAAAGCTTTTACCGCCGGTCGTATCAATCGGTATCTGAGTAATTCCGGAAATGCCGTATTCAATCGGATCCTCCAGTGTAATAATCTTGCGCCTGGTCGTATTCAACGCATTAATTATGCTGTAAAGCGTCGTCGACTTGCCGCTGCCGGTAGGTCCGACCATCAATACCATTCCTCGGGGGTGGCTGATTACTTCGTTGATTTCGGCTCTTTCCGTTGGCGCAATGCCTAATCGATCCAGATTCAACATCGATTCGTCAAAATTGAAAAGCCTAAGCACGGCGTCCTGGCCGTACATCGTCGGCACCGTTTCAAGACGCAAATTCAATAAGTGCGTCACGCCATCACGCGTGATTTCTTTTTGCATATGACCGGATTGAGCCTCGGTCGCAGCGGTTGAAATATTCGCCCTGGAAGCCAAGGCAGCCAAAATTACCCTGTAGCGTTCGTTACTTAGATCTGCTACCGGGTGAAGTACACCATCGACACGCATACGAATACGCATATGCGTCCTTTGGTTTTCGATATGTATGTCACTAGCACCCAAGCGGTCAGCTTGATCGATTAGATAATCAAAGACGGCGTCACTGCCAACTGAATTAAGCGTCTGGCTGACTTCAGCCAAAGTCTCGCTGTCGCCTTCGCGAGCGATTTCGATATCATCATAAACGACTTTTGGCGGCGGGTCGTAACGCTCTAACAGCCGCTTATAGCCGCTGTCGGATATCAGGAAGAACTGAATCATATTGCCGACGTCGGTGTATTCCTTGGAGAAATCATGGATGAATGATTGCGGCGTTTGCGTAGTGACACCGAATTGCCAAGTCGTAGCCTCGTCGCCTTTTGTAAGCGGCACTATTTTGTCACGATGCATGACCGCAGGTTCGATGACATCGTTAACTAGCGGCAATGTCTCTTCGATAGGACGCGTGTCTAAATATGGCAAATTCAAGACGATCGCGCGCTGTGCAGCCGCTCTTTCTTCTTGCTCGCGGTGTTCGTCTTGGATCTTGCCTTCGTCCATTGGTTCTAATCATAACAGAAAACACAAGCGTTTTGTAGCTAAACAACGAAAGAATATTTTGTCCAAGAAACAAAAAAATACCCTGTCAGAACGAATTCTTTCGGGGCTAGGTAGTGGTTATTATGTTTTATTTTCGTAGAAAATAGAGATACTGATTGTCACCAAACCGCTTTTTACAAGACTGGTCCTATCTCTTCTAATTTCGACGATTTCATACCTGTCTTGGTTGTCGCGCATCCAGTCCGCTGCTTGGGACTCTAAATTTTCGGTTTCCGACACTACAGTAGCATAGTCAGGATGATGCAGTCGTTTTTGAAACGGCTCAAATTTTCGACGTACCATAATACCACTCCTTTCGCAATGTACTGCCGGTTATCATCGCTACGTGAGCGATTACACTATTCAATAGGCCGGCTTGCTAATACTATATAATATGTGTTACTACGTGTCAATTATATTTAAAGTGAACGTTTCTGAACAAGTCATAGTACAATGTATGGTATGCCTGGAATAATCGTAATAGCACATAATATTCGCTCGGCCCATAATGTCGGGTCTATTTTTCGTACCTGCGAAGGCTTTGGTGTATCGAAAATAATTCTTAGCGGCTACAGCCCATTTCCTAAATTGCCTGATGACCCGCGATTGCCCCATATCGAATCAAAACTGACTGCTCAGATTCATAAATCTGCTTTAGGCGCCGAAACGATGGTACCGTTTGAATACCAAGAAAAACTTGATATAAAATCACTAAAAGATAGCGGCTACACCGTGGTCGGACTAGAACAGGACAAACGCAGTATTCTGCTGCCAGATTATGCGCCACCAAATAAAATCGCGCTTTTATTAGGCGAAGAAGTCAAAGGCCTGACTGACGACTTGCGTGATAAATGCGATGATCTGATAGAAATTCCAATGGTCGGCAAAAAGGAATCCTTTAACGTCAGCGTCGCGGCCGGCATTGCATTATATTCGCTAACTACTTGATTACGACGCTGTCTTCACCAAGCACTTTGACCAGCGCGCCGATTAGCATATCACTAGCGTCAACTTTGAACGGCAACCTGATAGCGGATTTATTTTCGGTGCCTAGGACCAAGACTATTTCCGACACCCCAGGATAATCGCTGCAAACCCGCCTAAGCGACAGTAGCGTGTCCTGATCATCAGGGTTTTTGATATGGATGAATATTTTTTTATCGCTAATATAGTCTTTGATGATCGGCATAGGTTTGACCGCATCATTTTTCGGTTTATTGGCGGCTTTTTTCGAGACCGCCTCGGCCCTAGTTTTTGCGCTGGCTTTTGGCGTGTTCATCTTTTTGCCATTAGACTGATACTCATGGAGTTCTTGATCGGTCACGAATTGGACCTCGTCGGCAATCATTTTGGCGTCTGTCCCCAAATTGCCGTCGCGATCACGCGCGCTGATTTTTCCAGTTGCTCGGATCACGGCATCTTGGATTAACTTAGCGCCGATTTGCTCGAATAAATTCGGGAAAACGATTACTTCGCTTTCGCCGGTTTTATCCTCTAAACCGACAAACGCCATTTTCGAGCCGCTTTTTGTCATAATCGTACGCACCGTCGAGATCAATCCGCCAATCGTCGTCTTTTTGCCGTCAACTTCGTTTGTAATCTGCACTAATGGCACGGTCTGTTCTTCGAAATATACATCATAATTATCAAGCGGATGAGAACTAATGTATAGCCCCAGCAGTTCACGTTCCCATGCAAGCCTTTCCTTATCAGTATGTTTGATTGGCGAAGGTGAAAGCGTCACGGTCGGGTGAATATGCGCTAAATCATTCAGACCGCCGAACAAGTCGGTCTGGCCGCTTAAAGCTTCTTTTTGTAGTTTGCTGGCAAAAGCTTGGATGGTATCCAAATTGAACAGCAAATCCGATCTGTCCGCCAGGCTGTCAAAACCGCCGGACCTGATTAATGACTCCCAGGCTTTTTTATTGAAGCGGCTAGTCGAAACCCGTTTAGCAAAGTCTTCGACGCTTTTGAACTTGCCATCTTCGCGGGCGCGTAATATTTCTTCGACTGCACCGACACCGACGCCTTTGACGGCAGCCATACCGAACCTGATTTCTTTTTTACCGGGAACAACTGCGAATTCCACGAAACCTTCGTTGACATCCGGCGGCAGCACCTTGATGCCCATACGTTTACATTCACTGATTTCGATTGCCAACCTGTCGATATCACCCTGGTCGCTGGTCATTAATGCCGCCATGAAGGCCTCTGGGTAGTGCGCCTTCAAATATGCAGTCCAATAACTGATCAGTCCGTAACAGGCGGCATGCGATTTATTGAAACAATAATTCGCGAATTCTTCCAGTTGGGCCCAAAACTCTTCGGCCAGCTTCGGATCGGCTCCGCTGGTTTTTACGGCGCCTTCGACGAAGTCGGCTTTGACTTTGCGCATCAAATCGATTTTCTTTTTGCCGACGGCCTTACGCAAAGTATCGGCCTGACCGCCCGTAAAACCGGCAAACTCCTTTGATATCTGCATGAATTGCTCTTGATAGACTAAAATGCCATAGGTTTCCTTGAGCGCGTTTTCAAATTTCGGGTGCAAATAAGATATCGTTTCTTTGCCGTGCTTACGCTTGATAAAACTATCGATAAATTGCATCGGACCTGGACGATACAAAGCGACCATGGCAATAATATCGTCAAAAACCGACGGTTTTAATTCGCGCAAATATCGTTTCATGCCGGCAGACTCTAACTGAAATACGCCAGTAGTGTCACCGCGCTGTAACAATTCGTAGGTTTTTCCGTCATCAAGCGGCAGTTCGTCAAGTTTGATTTTGGTGTGATTTACCTTTTTGATAATTCGGAGCGCGTTATTAATCGTCGTAAGGTTTGAAAGACCTAAAAAGTCCATTTTTAACAGCCCCAGATCTTCGACCGGACCCATCGGGTATTGTGTTGATACGACGCCTTTTTGTGCGATTTCAAGCGGTATATATTTGACGATATCATCAGGCGCAATTACGACGCCGGCGGCATGAACGCCGTGCGACCGAATCGTGCCTTCCAGTCTGATCGCGTAATCGATTACCGTTTTAGCTGTCGGGTTTGTGTCGTATTCGTTTTTAAGGTCAGGGTCTTTATCGACGCTGACTTTTAGCGGTATGTGTTTACCTTGAACCGGCGGTGGAATCATTTTTGATAAGCGGTCGGCCTCGGCGTAGGGTACTTGCAGCACCCTTGCAACATCCCTGACAGCCGCCCGGGCTGCCATTTTGCCGAAAGTCACGATATTGGCCACTCGGCCTTCGCCATATTTTTGAGTGCAATAGGCAATCACTTCGTCACGCCTGGTATCCTGGATATCAATATCGACGTCAGGCATACTGATGCGATCCGGGTTCAAAAATCGCTCGAACAGCAAATCATAGACTAGCGGATCCAGTTCGGTGATGCGCAACGAATACGCGATAATCGAACCGGCTGCGCTGCCGCGGCCAGGTCCAAAAATTATACCCTGATCCTTGCCCCAATTAATGAAATCCTGGACGATCAAGAAATAGCCGTTAAATCCCATGCCGTCAATCACGCCAAGTTCGTACTCGGCGCGTTCTAACACCTCTTCCGGAATATGTTTTTTGGCTTCATCAATAGACAAATCACCTATTTGATCACGCTCCAAGTCACCGTAGCGCCAAGCTAATCCCCTGTAGACCAATTCGTCCAAATACGATTTTTCGCTTTTGCCATCCGGCGTCGGAAATGTCGGAATCAATATGCCGCCTAAATCAAGCTCCACATTGCAGCGGTCGGCAATCCGCTTGGTATTCAGAATAGCTTCGGCGTTGTCTTTGCCCCATTTTTTAATTATTTCAAGCGGATCGGTCACATGAAGATCGAACTGCTTTAATGTCATGCGGTCTTCGTCGCTTAAATACGCGCCGGTGCCGACGCATAACAGTATCTCGTGGGCTTCCTGGTCGTCATGGACCAAATAGTGGCCATCATTACTGACCACTAACGGAATATCGAGTTCGGCTGACAGTTTTTGTAAATAATTATTGACTTTGATTTGGACATCCCAGTCATGGTTTTGCATTTCTAGATAATACCGATCGCCGAAAATCGATTTATACCAGACGGCAATCTCTTTAGCGGTTTCATAGTCATCAATGCGCAGACTCTCGCCTAATTCACTACTGGAACACCCGGATAATATAATCAGGCCTTCGTTATATTTTTCGATAATCTCGCGGTCAATCCTAGGTTTATAATACATACCTTCCAGGTTCGCTATCGAACTAAGCTTCATCAAGTTCTGGTAGCCCTGATTATTCATCGCCAATATAGTCAAATGATATCTGGCTTTATCTTTGGACGGGTCGCGGTCATGTCTTGAGCGAGCGGCAATATATGCCTCCATACCGATTATCGGTTTGATGCCGGCTTCGGTCGCAGCCTTATAAAATTCAATCGCTCCGGACATAGTACCATGGTCGGTTACAGCCACAGCTTCCATACCCATTTCTTTAACCTTGTTGACCAAATCGGGAATTTTCGTCAAGCCATCAAGCAAACTATGGTGCGTGTGATTATGTAAATGTACATAATCCGACGGCGCCAACTGGATTTTTTTGCCAGTAGATTTATTCGCTTGAACCCCCATATACAGCTTCTATTATACCTAATTTCAACTCTTAAGATATGTAGTAAATACAACCAAATGACGGCGTCTATCGGGAATGTTGCATCGCGTCGATTATCTGGTTGATATAATCACCTATCGGAGGAAACCAACCTGCGAATTGGGCCAGAACCCAAATAATGAACGCGACAACGACCGTACCTCCTAGCACGGTCCCGAATCCAAAGCATATCCCGCGTATGAAATTAACTTTATAGACCATGTGGCGATTACGGTGAAAATCGTAGAATAGTTCTTCGATCAGCTGATGACGAGCGCCAAGTTCCTGACTATTCGTAGCCCTTTTTACTATCTTTTTGCCGATTTTTCTGATCATTAAAATCTCCTACATATAAAATAGCACACTAACCATAAGCAGTGTGCTACTTTTTCTAAAAACGTTACTTATTTTTTGCTAAAAAAACCTTTTTTGGCACCTTCTACGGCGCGTTCGGTCCTACCCTTCAAATCACTGGCGCCTTCTTTTGCTTCCTTGACTAAATCTTCGGCACGGTTCTTGACGTCGGCGGCAATATCACCTGCCTCGGCAGACACTTTTTCGGCCTTTTTCGACAAGTCGGATTTGATGTCCTCGGCTTTGGCCTTGATATCTGCACGGGTTTCTTTACCGCTTTTCGGTGCAGTTAGCAGTCCGGCGGCAAGCCCAGCTATGGCTCCGAACAATGCTCCTAATGCAAATTTCTTCTTTGACATGGTTTTTATTCCTCTTTCTCCTCTGTTGCTTTCTTAAATTTTTTAGCATATTTTTTAATCATGCTTGCTACGATCATAGGCGAAGTCACATTATTGATTCGTTCTACGATCGAGCCTAGATTATCAAACGTGCTTTCGGCAGATTTTGTTACCTTGCGGATTTGGCGCGTCAAAATTATCAGATATATAGTCAAGATTATTGCCAGGATCAAGAAAAATGCCAGGAACACCGATAATATGATGACTAGAATTTCCGATGCCGCGCTCATGCTGATTTTCTTTCTGTAACTAATACGTCAAGTTGTCTATGTTTACATAGTAGCACTATTCAATTACCTCATCAACAAACTTATTGCCTTGTCGGCTTTATTTTTTGTTCAGACGTTCTTTCAAATAATCAGCAAAGGATTCGCCGTATTTTGGATTCTCCAACGCGACCTCTACGACCGTCTGGATATATTTGACCGGATCGCCGGTGTCGTGATAAACGCCTTTTATGACTTGGCCGCAAACTCGGTCTTGTTTTGCGAGAACGTTAATATTCTCGGACAGGGTTATTTCACCTTTTTTATCAACCTGCTCTTTGGAAAGAATCGGGAAGATATCCGGTGTCAGCAAATATCCCATAAACGAAGCATAGTCGCTTGGGCGGTTAGCCTCGCCCGGTTTTTCCAACACCTGTGTTACATCGAAAGTACCGCCACCTAAATCGTTACCTAAAGCGGCCATGCCGTACTTATCGGCTTCATGAGGTTCAATCTCGTACAGACAGATAACGGATTTGCCGGTTTTGTTATAGGCTTCTTTCATCTGGACTGCTCGGGGAACTTCGCCGGTGAAAAAGTCATCGGCCGAAAACACAAAGAAAGGCTCGTCATCGTCAATTAGATGCTGCGCGTTCAATACCGGGCGAGCATTGCCTTTCGGCGAACCTTTTTGGCGGACATATACGAAATTGGCCAGCTCGGCAATCGCCTTGATCCGTTCGGCAATCTCGCCTTTGCCCTTTTCGCGCAGTTCAGCCTCTAGCTCGTCGCTTCTATCAAAATGATCTTCGATCGAACGTTTGGTACTGCCGGTAACAATGATTATTTCGGTCACACCGGCCGCAACTGCTTCTTCGACGACCAGCTGGATGACCGGTTTGTCGATGATGGGCAGCATTTCTTTTGGCATGGCTTTGGTTTGAGGCAAAAACCTGGTCCCAAGTCCGGCGGCGCAAATAATAGCTTTGGTTGGTTGTTTCATTTTTTATTTGATCCTTTCCCTTAAAATTTTTTGTGCCAAAGCCGGGTTGGCTTTGCCGTTTGATTTTTTCATCACTTGACCGACAAGGAATCCGATGACTTTTTCGTTGCCGCTTCTAAAGTCACTGACGGCTTTTTGACAAGTCTGGTCCGCCAGTACTTCGTCGACAATTTGCGCCAACAAGCTGTCATCACTAACCTGAATATAACCCTTTTCGGTGGCAAATTTTTCGATATCGGGCAAACTATCTGCCGATACAAGTTCACGGAATAACGCCTTTGCGTTCGTCGAGCTTAGCTTATCTTGTAGTATTAGTTCATAAATATTAGTTTCGAGAACCAAGTAATCGATTTTGCCAATATTAAACGATTCTTCACGCAGCAACGGGATAAACACATTGACGTTCCAATTAGCGATGAATTTGGCCTTTTTGGAATCATCAATCTCTGACTTAATCATGTCTAGGATATCAATCTTGCCGCGATATTCGTTCTGGGCATCAATCAACGTTTCGGTCTGAGCAAAATCCAAGCCCAGACCCCTTAGCATCTTGCGCCACTCGCCCGGTAGCATCGGCATATCGGTTTGAATCGCGGCAATTTCCTGTTCGGACAAAACAATCGGCGGAATATCGGCATCGGGCATGTATCTGTAATCCTGAGCATTTTCCTTGCTTCGCTGGCTGGTTGTCTTTTGTTTGGCTTCGTCCCAACCTCTGGTTTCCTGAACGATTTTTTCGCCGCGCTCAATTAGCTCGACTTGGCGTCGGAATTCAAAATCGACCGCCCTTTCGACGCTTCTGAACGAATTAAGGTTTTTGACTTCGGCACGCGTGCCCAATTCTGGCACTCCCTTTTTAGCAACCGACACGTTGACATCGAATCTCATATTGCCGTGATATAAATCACCCAAGGTTACGCCCGAATAAGTCATCAACAGATACAATTCCCTGGCATAAGCCTTAGCTTCGGCGGCCGAATGGATATCCGGTTCGGACACGATTTCAATCAGCGGCGTACCGGCGCGATTCAGATCGACCAGGCTATAATCACCATGGTGAGTTAATTTGCCGGCGTCTTCTTCCATATGCGCATGATTGATACGGACTTTTACCGAACCGCCGTCCTCAAGCGGTGCCTCTATTAAACCCGGCCCGATAATCGGCTGATACATCTGAGAGATTTGATAACCCTTGGGCAAGTCCGGATAAAAATAATGTTTCCTGTCGAATCGGCTGATGCTAGCTATCTTGCTGTTTAAGGCTTTGCCTGCTCTGACGGCCAAATCAACGGCCTTACGGTTCAGAACAGGGAGCATACCCGGCAGGGCGAAGTCAATCGGGCTGACGACACTGTTAGGCGATTTTTCCCTGGCATCGTTATCAGCACCGCTAAATAGCTTTGTCGCCGTCGCCAGTTGCACGTGGCATTCGATGCCAACCGTGACGTCGTACTTTTCGAGTATTTCATCGTTTATCATCAGATTGCCCCTAGATCCTTTAGTGCTTTTTTAAAGTTTGAAAGCGCGTGGCGAGCTTCTTCGTAACCGACCTTTACGTCCGGTTCATGAACTATCTTGTTGCGTAATTTATGCGCTGTCCAAACACCCCGGCTATC
This sequence comes from Saccharimonadales bacterium (SeqCode), assembly GCA_034677945.1. Lineage (GTDB taxonomy): Bacteria > Patescibacteriota > Saccharimonadia > Saccharimonadales > Saccharimonadaceae > UBA1547. The sequence continues at coordinate 54,799 of JAXDCN010000069.1, read as the reverse complement.
ACTGAATAATTCGTTCACATGCTTCATTCTCTCGGCCATCGTTTGGCCTTTAATACCGCGATCCTTTAAGGCGTGGTCTAATAATTTGTCTGCGTTTATAACCACCAAGTGATGACTTGATTCTTCGTCGCGTTTCAGTTGGTTTTCGATTGCCAGATACCTAACGCGATATCGTTCGACATCAAGTCGCTTAACTCCCTTTTTCGAACCGCAAATCAAGGCTAGTATTATAGCCGCCACGATCAGTATGCCAGCAAGAAAGAATACTACAGTCTGATCCATCATTTACTCTCCTGCTCGCGCGCCAGCGCCAACAACATAGCGTCGCTTCGCCCCGGTCCAATCAATTGCACGCCGATTGGCAATCCGGCAGAATTTAACCCAGCCGGTACGCTGATCGCAGGCAAACCTGCCAGTGACGCCGGTACCGTCATAATATCTTCCAGGTACATTTGTATCGGATCGGCCGTATTCTCGCCTAACTTGAATGCCGTCGACGGAGCAACCGGCCCGATCAAACAATCATATTTCGAAAATAAATTATTAAACTCGTTTATCAAAAGCGTCCGGGCTTTTTGAGCCTGCAAATAATAAGCATCAAAAAAACCGCTCGAAAGTACGTAGCTTCCAATCATAATGCGCCGTTTGTTTTCGGTTTCAAAACCTTCACCGCGGCTGCGACCGTATAATTCGGCCAGTGTCTTTGGCTTATCCGCACGATATCCGTACCTGATACCATCATATCGCGCCAGATTGCTGCTGATTTCCGCAGGTACCACGATGTAATATATCGCTAGGGCGTATTTGACCATCGGCAGCTCTACTTCTTCGACTGTATGACCGCCGGAGCGCAGTTTCACGACATACTGGTTGACGTGTTCGCGAACTTCGGCATCGACGTCGTCAGTCATAAAATCTTTTATCAAACCGATTTTTTGTCCTGCCTTAGGTTTGGACTCGATATGGAAAAAATCGGGTAAGGTCGTCATATCGCGTTCGTCTTTGCCGGCAATAATGTCCATAATCAGCTCGGCGTCAGCGACGTTGCTAGTAAGAGGCCCGATCGTGTCAGTGCTACTGGCCATCGCGGCCACACCATAACGGCTGACCGTTCCATATGTCGGTTTGACGCCGACGACGCCATTAAAACTAGCCGGTTGACGAATAGAACCGCCTGTGTCACTTCCAAGCGCAAAAGGCACTACGCCTAGCGCCGTAAAAACGGCTGAGCCGCCGCTGCTGCCGCCGGCTACCCTGGTTCTATCGTAAGCATTCATCGTCGGTCCGAAAGCTGAATTCTCAGTACTGCCACCGTGAGCAAAAGCGTCCAAATTGGCTTTACCGATACAAATCGCGCCCTCGGCTTCAAGTTTAGCAACCGCCGTCGCCTGCAGAGGCGCGTCAAAATTTTCGAGTATTTTACTGGCTGCCGTCGTAGGGGCGCCGAATGCCAAAAAATTGTCTTTGACCACGAACGGTACGCCGGCCAAACGACCAGTTATCTGTCCTTTATCAACCTCGTCGGCGCGTTTTAACGCCCTTTCTTCCGTCAATGCTAGTAATGCGTGATATTCAGCTTTTTCCTTAGCCTGTTTAATCGCACCTTCGACTACAGCTCGGGCCGAGGCAGCTTTAATCTTGTCTAATGTTTCAGAGATAGTCATTTCTATAATACCTTGGGTACTTTGATCTGGTTATCTGCAGCCTCCGGTGCTCTTGAAAGAAGCTCTTCGCGGCTAACATTGTAATTGATAATTTCATCATCCCGCCAGACGTTTTCTAGACCTGTAACTTGGTAAGTCGGTTCGACGCCGCTAGTATCAAGCTCGCCCAACTGTTCGACGTAACCTAAAATATTGCCTATATCTATCTGAAGCTTATCGATTTCGCTGTCATTTAATTCCAAGCTGGAAAGCTGTGCTAAATATTGCACATCATCACGGGATATTTTTGCCATAAATAACATTATAGACTAATTACCTGCAAGTTTGTACCATGATTCGCACATAAAAAGGGGTTGGCCCGAAACGACCAACCCCTTTGAAACTTCCGATAATTGCTTTACCTGACGTCAACGAAGGTATATGCAAAACCTGATGCGCCGCCGCGGCCGGTGCGACCAATACGGTGGATGTAGTCCTCGTAGCATTTCGGCGTATCAAAGTTGATTACATGCGACACGTTCGGGATATCAAGTCCCCTGGCAGCAACGTCAGTCGCCACCATGACTCGTACTTGTCCGTCCTTGAATTGTTTCAAGGCGCGTTGGCGTTGGGATTGGCTTTTGTTGCCATGAATTGCAATCGAAGGAATACCGCGGTTATCTAAGTGATCGCTCAGCCGCTGAACGCCGAATTTAGTTTCGCCGAATATCAGTACTTTGTCATAATCATCTTGGCGTAACATATCGGTCAGTAGTTCGATTTTGTGACTCTTATCCCGAGCCTTGATGACATCTTGTTCAATATGCTCGTTTGTCTCGCTAGTACGGACCGATACCGTTACGGGGTCCTTGGTAAAATTATTGATGATCGCTGAAATTTCCGGCGTAATCGTAGCACTGAATAGCAGGGTTTGACGGTCGTCCGGAATATCATTCACGATAGCGCGAATATCAGGCAAAAAACCCATGTCGAGCATCCGGTCGGCCTCATCGAGTACCAATGTATTGATATTATCAAGTTTTATGTAACGTTGATTCATTAAATCCTTGATTCGACCTGGCGTGCCGATAATGAAATGCGGGCGTCTTTTTAAATCGCGGATTTGTTTTTCAGCCGGAACGCCACCCACGACAAGCGCGGAGTACAAACCAAGCCCGACACTGAACGATCTGAATTCCTCATCAATCTGTTGGGCAAGTTCACGGGTCGGAGCCACGATTAATACGCCCGGGTGAAGTGATATGCCGGTCTGGTGTTCGATGATCGGCAACAGGAAAGCGGCAGTCTTGCCGGTACCGGTATTTGCAATACCGATGACATCTTCGCCTTTCAGAATGTGTTCAATAGCCTGATCCTGAATCGAAGTCGTAACCTCGTAACCTTTGTTAGCGATATTATATTGAAGCTGATTCCCAAAAGAGAAATCAGAGAATTTATTTATTGATTCGTACTGCACCTCTTCGGTTTTTGGAGTCTCACGATTAATAAACTTAGCCGGATCGATATATTTTTTTATCGGTCCTCTGCTAGCATTTCGGCTGCGTCCGCGACTGAAACCAGGGCGGGCAGCATTTGGGCGAAAACCGCCTCTTTTTCGATAAACCATATTTAATAGCCTTTCTGTAATTTGTATCTGTATGCAGTTTGAAAAACGAGAGAATATTTTCGGTGATGGCGCCTAAATAACCGATGGTGCGCCCGTCTTTGAAAGAGACTCCGGCATCAATGAATGCAATAACATAATAATAGCATACTGAGCGCAAATTTGCAAGCGCCGAAACGTCCAGATTAAGGTGTTTCGACGAGCGACGGTGATGAATCGTTAGTAATTTGCCACTTTAAACCGTCACCGTCAGTAACCGAAAGTAGAAATGACTGTAAATCGGATTCGTATGTGAATACATTGCCTCCACTAGCCCTCAGGCAAATACTATCGGCCACAGGAGTCACATTGCAATCGATAGCTACAGGATAGACGCCATGTTCTGCATAGTACAATTTTAATTGGTTAGATGCATTTGTCAGATCGGTTTGCAAAACGACGCCGTTTGCCGCTTGGCTGATAGTAACTTTCGTTTGCTTGTTAGTCGAAGCGTTCGATGTATTCGAAGAACCGTTCGAACTGGTGTTATTCGTCGTATTAGTCAAACTGACCGAATCAACCGACCCGGCGTAATATTTGGCAACCATAACAGACAAAACGCCTATCACGATGACGACTATTAACAATTCGACCATCGCAAAGCCGTTTGTTTTTCTTGCAGCCAGATAAGTTTTCACTCTTTATTTATAGCAATTTATAAACACGAGCGCAAACGACAAAGAACCTGGACAGCCTATTGTTTATTTCTTAGTTCGATAACCAAATCACGCAGTTCGGCGGCTTTTTCGAATTCCAAATTGGCGCTTGCCAGTTCCATTTGAGCCGTCAGTTCATCAATCAGATGCGGGATTTCTTCGCGCGGAATCTTGTTAAAATTCAATTTTGGCTCTTCGGCTTTTTTCGGAACAATCGCCCTAAGACCTTCGCCTATTTCCCTGACGATGCTTTCAGGCGTAATATTATGTTCCTTGTTATAGTTAATTTGAATGTTACGGCGACGATCCATCTCGGCAAGAGCCCGCTTCATGGAATCCGTCATATTATCGGCATACATAATGACCTTGCCATCGATATGCCTGGCGGCCCGGCCGCTAGTTTGTATCAAGGCACCCTCGCTGCGCAAGAACCCTTCTTTGTCGGCGTCCATGATTGCGACCAAACTGACTTCAGGTAAATCCAACCCTTCGCGCAGTAGGTTAATACCGACCAAAACATCATACACGCCGCCTCTTAAATCGCGCAAAATATCACCGCGCTCCAAGGTATCGATTTCGCTGTGTATGTATGCCGTTTTTATGTCCAAATCTTTCAAATAATCCGACAAATCTTCGGCCATCCGTTTGGTCAGTGTCGTGACTAATACCCGCTGTTTGGCAGAAACACGATCGCGGATTTCGGCAATCAGATTGTCAATCTGGCCTTTAGTCGGACGGACCGACACATCTGGATCGACTAGGCCGGTCGGCCTGATGACTTGCTCGGCCGGCTTTGGACTGTGGGACAGTTCGTATTCGCCAGGCGTTGCCGAAACGTAAATAACATTATTGATATGATGATTGAATTCCTGATACGTCAGCGGCCGATTATCTAGCGCCGACGGCAAGCGAAAGCCGTGTTCGACCAACACTTCTTTGCGCGCGCGATCACCATTGTACATGCCGCGCACTTGCGGCAAAGTCATATGACTTTCGTCAACGAACATCAAAAAGTTGTCCGGGAAATAATCTAACAAAGTCGCCGGTTGTTCGCCGGGCTCACGGTTCGTCAGATAGCGGCTGTAATTTTCGATGCCTTTGACAAAACCTGTTTCTTCCAACATCTCTAGGTCGAATTTGGTGCGTTGGCTCAAACGCTGGGCTTCCAGCAGTTTGTTATTTTTCTCGAACCAATCCAGGCGTTCGTCAAGTTCTTTCTTAATCCCTTCGATAGCAAAACTAATTTTTTCTTTCGGCGTGACGAAATGGCTGTTAGGAAAGATTTTTAATTCGTTCGGTTCGCCTAATATTTCGCCTGTCAGCGGATCAATTCTGGTAATTCTTTCGACCAGGTCGCCGTAAAATTCGGCCCGATAGCCGACATCGCAACCGGCCGGAAAAACGTCGACAATGTCGCCCCGGACTCTGAACGTACCGCGGTGGAAATCGATATCGTTGCGATGATATTGGATATCGGTCAACAGTCGCACAAATTTGTCTTGCTGACGACGCTCGCCTTTTTTTATCGAAATAGACATATCGGCATAATTTTCAGGCGAGCCTATGCCGTAAATACAACTGACGCTGGCAACAATTATCGTATCGCGCCTAGTCAACAATGCTGTCGTGGCCGCATGACGCAAACGATCGATTTCTTCGTTGATTTTGCTATCTTTTTCGATATACGTATCACTGCTGACGATATATGCTTCCGGCTGATAGTAGTCGAAATAGCTGACAAAATAATGGACTTCGTTGTCCGGGAAAAAGGCCTTAAATTCACTGAAAAGCTGCGCGGCTAACGTTTTATTGTGCGCTAGCACTAGCGTCGGAACTTGCCTATCGGCAATGATATTAGCCATCGTGAAAGTCTTGCCGCTGCCGGTCACGCCTAGTAGCGTCTGTTCCTTGACATTAGCATGCAGACCGTCAATCAACTGTTTGATTGCGGCCGGCTGATCGCCCGTCGGCTGATATTCACTCTCTAGACGAAATCTCTGCTCCATCTAGTCAATTATACTATTGTTCTATAAATAAATCTCAGTCGATATCGGTGTGGATATGATTTATATTGCCATCAGTGCCGTCGTGCTTGAAATCGACATACTTTGCGTCAAGAGCTTTGACGACTTTATCGACTAATCTGACCGGGTCTGTATCGTATATGACATTTTTGACGTCGGGAGCTTCGATATTCTGCAACAAGGTTGGAACGTAGTCAGCCAAGCCGCCGCTGCCCAGCAGTACGCCGATGATTTTTTGGCTTTCAAGCGCGGTCGAAAATTCATGCAAACTGCCCATTCGTCCGCCAACGGTTATGACCGCGTCACTACTGCGCACTAAATGGATATTACGGCCGACATACGCCATGCCTGTAAAATTGATGTAGTCAAATTCGACGGTCGGCAACCTATAGACCGTGACATGTTCGCGAAACGAACTGGCCGGAGAAAATCCAATCGAGACACCTTCGCGGTCTTTGACACTGAAAGCGCCTTGGGCTGCGAACCACGGTAAACCCACGGTGGCGCCGGTCAGCAATGTCTTGCCGGACTTCGCAATAGCCTCACCTAAATCATACGCCAGCTGGTGCGATGCCGATACCGTACTACCTAAGGCTGCTCCTGACACACAAATTTGATATCTCACTTGGTATGATTCCCTGTCTGTTTCTTCTTATGCTTAAAATCATTATACCATGCATCGTGTTCGGGGAGTAAACCAATCATCGACAAAATTTCACGTGTCGCGGCTTCGCTGGAACGAGCGTGGTCCAAGTAGCGGCCAACCAGTTCTCCGCGCAGAGCGCGTTGCCCATGATTAATAATATGCCGCCCGAACGGCAAACCGTGATGCATATTTTCAATAACGTCGATCAAATTGAAAGAAATAATCGTATCATCAATGGACACTAACACAAAATCCGTATCCATCAGTAACGATTCGCCCTCGCCGCGTTTTATCGCTTCGTTTAGGGTCATATATAATTCACGGCCGGTCGTATCGCGCGTATCAAGACCTAGCCGGCGCATAACAATATGAGACCGTTCGATAATATCGGCAATCAAACGAGTGTCGACTCCAGAATGACCGGTATTTTTTTCCAGTTTATTTAGTCCCGCGCTAAACACGGTCCCAGAATTTCCAAGCAATGTTTGTAAATACTTAGACATTTCCTATTTCAATTAGAACCGTTTTTCATGCAAAGGCATGGCATGTAATACCACGTCCTTGTGCAAGATACCGGCCTTGGCCCCGATCTTTCTGACTACCGAAGTCGAGTTCGCACTGGCGAAAACAATCGAATCTTTGAGTGATTTTCCAATCGCCCATTTGCTCAAAAAGCCCGACCCAAAGGCATCGCCTGCGCCAGTCCTATCAATAACCTTGACGTCTTCGTACATGCCGGCCCTGACAATCGTATCGCCGTCGGTGGCAATTACACCGTTCGGCCCGTCACTGACGATGGCAACCGATACATAATGCAACAGTTTTCGGACTAATTCTTCTAATTCCTGGCCTTCGACTATTAATTGCGCCTCTTCGTGGTTTAATGACAATACATCGACGTCCTCTAAGAGCGCTTTTAATTTCGGGATTTGCCTAAGTTCATTTTTGCCGGGGTTAAAGAATATCTTCATTCCCAACTGTTTGGCTTGCGAAAAGATATTATCCAGTGCGTCCATGCAACCGGCCATGCTTGATACATATAACCAATCGGCGTTAGTTCCGGCAAGATCAAAATTATTTATATCGTAATGGGTCGACGCGCCGCGATATGTCAAAAAAGAACGCTCGCCGGTCGATGCTAATAACACCACCGAATAACCTGTATTGTATTTATCGGAAAAACTGATTTTTGACGTATCAACGCCTTCTTTATCTAAATCTTCCAGTACCGCGTTACCTGCCGGGTCATGCCCGATCGTGCCCATGAACTGAACTTCCAGTCCTTGTCTGGCAAAAGTCACCGCCGCATTCGTAGCACCGCCGCCGGTACTGAAATTAATATTATTGACGTCGTTTTTCGATCCAAGTTCGATCTTCAAAAAAAACTCGTCGGCAGTTTTATCAGACACTGGCTTTAATTCCGGGCTATGGCTTAAAAAGACATCCTGAACCGCTGCGCCGATTGTCAGCATCTTGACCATTAAATTTCAGCCTTGCCTTCGCTGCCAAAGGCGTGAATTTTTTCTTCGACGACCGATTGGACCGCGTCCATGACCTGCGGCATTAGTTTCACGACGGCATATTGATCCGGATTTTCAGCTAAAACTTTATCGAGCGTAGTTCGGAATGCAAAACGCAAGTCCGTGTTGACATTGATTTTACTGATGCCAATATGGGCAGCATCTTCGAAATAATGGAGCGGCGTATCACTGCCGCCGTGCAGACTGATTAATGTCTCGTGGTCGATTCCATCGCGAATCCGACGCAGCAGTTCAATATCCAAAATTTTTGGAACCGGATATTTGCCGTGCAGATTGCCAATAGCCGCGGCATAGACATTGATACCTGTCGCGTCAACGAAAGCTTTGGCGCCTTCCGGCGTACTGAATGTCTTTTTAATTTCTTCGTAATCGAAATTTTCAGTAAAGACGTCGGACGATCCGCCAAAATAATGCGGCTCGCCTTCGACCAGCGCGCCTGTAGTCTTGGCATACTCTACTACTTCACGAGTCTGACTGATTATTTGTTCATCAGTCGCATCATGATCACCCTGGCTAATATCAATATGGATAAATTCAAAACCGGCATCGATTGCTTTCTTGCAATCTTCGACGGTCGGACTGTGATCAAGGTTGATATACATTTCAATACCGTATTCAGCCTTGTAGTTATTAACCATGTCGCGAACATTCTGAAGACCCATGAACGAAACTTCGCTTTTACTGACTTCGACTAATACAGGCGAGTTCAGCTTTTTTGCTGCTTTGGCAATTGCAATCAAAGTTTCCTGATTGTCAATATTAAATGCCCCGACTGCAAAGTGTTGTTCACGGCTGCGCTGCATTAATCTTCTGGCTCGAGCAGTATTGTCACGAATTTGGTCGATGGTCATGCCCATATGTATTCTCCTTTTTATTATTGATGGTATTGCGGCGTACTATGCACGTAATCTTCTACTTTTTTGGCAATGTGTTCGCCGGTCAAACCGAAGAAATCAAACAATTCCATTGGTTCGCCGCTCTCGCCGAACCTATCCTCAATACCTAGCCTCATTAGCGGCGTCGGTAATTTTTCGCTTAATAATTCGGCTACTGCCCCGCCGAAACCGCCGGCAATTTGAGCTTCTTCGGCCGTAACGACACGGCCGGTTTTACGCGCGCTTGATACAATCGTGTCACCGTCCAAAGGTTTGATTGTCGGTACGTGTACGACCTCGGCATTGATACCGCGTTCATCCAGTATTCGAGCGGCCATCAGTAATTGATAGGTCATCATACCTGTTCCAAGCAGACTGACGTCACTGCCTTCACGCAGAACATAGGCTTTGCCGATTTCAAACGGCGACTGTTCGGTGCTGAATATCGGCGATTTTGGGCGCGCCAAACGAATGTAACTGGGTTTGCCGTTTTCGGCGATTGCCTTCGTCGCTTTTTCGGCTTCGATGCTGTCGCCCGGCACGACTACGACCATGTTCGGTAAAACCCGCATCAAGGCGATGTCTTCTAGCATCTGATGGGTTGCACCGTCAGGACCGACGCCGATACCGGCATGACCGCCGACGACTTTGACCGGCTGTTCATTCAATGCGACGGTAGTTTTTACTTGTTCCCAACTGCGCCCGGGGTTAAAAGCCGCGTAGCTGCTGGCAAACGGAATCTTGCCGGCCGCCGCTAAACCGCTGGCCACCGCAACCAAATTCTGTTCGGCGATACCGGTCTGTATGAAGCGGCCCGGGAAATCCTCGCTAAAGATACTGATTTGAGTGCTTTCAGTCAGATCGGCACAAAGAGCTACGATCTGGTCGTTCTTTTCGCCCGCCGCTTTTAGACCGCGGCCAAATCCGGCCCTTATCGTATCCTGTTCGACATCCTCGTCATATACTTTCGGATTAAGAAAATACTGGCTCATAATTATTCGTCCCCTCCCGTAATCTTAACTTCGGCAATGCGTAGTGCGTGCAAGGCGTCTTTGGCCTGGTCGCTATTCGGCGCGACGCCGTGCCATTTATAGTCGTATTCCATGAAATCAACGCCCTTGCCTGCGATCGTGTGGGCTATTATCACGGTCGGTTTGTTAGTAATAGCTTTGGCCGTGTCGACCGCATCAATGATGGCTTTGATATTGTGACCGTCAATTTCGATTACGTACCAACCGAACGACTTCCATTTGTCATGTAAATTCTCTAGCGGCATCACTTCTTCGGTACAGCCGTCGATTTGAATATTATTGCGATCGATAAAGGCAATCAATTGAGTAAGTTTGTACTTGCCGGCAAACATGGCAGCTTCCCAAACGTTCCCCTCATCAAGTTCACCGTCTCCCATAATGCAATAAACAAAACGGTGCTTACTGTTATCAAGGTACTGCAATGAGTATGCATAGCCTGCAGCTTGCGACAAACCGCTGCCTAAAGGTCCGCTAGTGTTTTCGATACCCGGCAGTTTTACCCTTTCAGGATGACCCTGCAAACGGGTCCCAAGTTTACGCAAAGTTTTCAGTTCGTCCTTTTCAAAATAACCGGCTTCGGCCATGGCAGCATACTGAACGGGGACCGTATGTCCGTTACTAAGAAAGAACACGTCACGATCCGGCCAATCCGGATTATTGGGATCAATATTCATGATATTGAAATAAAGCGCAGCAACAATGTCGGCCAAATCCAAAGATCCGGCGGTATGGCCGCTGCCGGCCGCCTCTAGCATGTTAATAATGTCTTGGCGCAGCATATTTGCCTTGCGCTCTAACTGAGTCACCGTTAATCGTCCGCCCACCTCTTTAGATTACTCCTTGCTTTTTTATTTCTTCAATCAGTGTAGCATAAACACGAGCAGGATCATCGGCGTTATTGATGGCTCCGCCGACGTTAAGTACGTCGACTCCGCCCTGGGTCAAGGTGAAAGCATTGTCAACGCTTACGCCGCCGTCCCAACCGATTTCTACTTTTGGATTGATATTCTTTACCAAACGGATTTTTTCTATCTGCATGAAACTGGCCGTACCGCCGAAGTGGCCTAAATCTCCCGAAAATATCAGGACGTGGTCGGCAGCCTTAATCTCTTCTTCGACCGTTTCGGGTACGGTAGATTTTAATAATGCCAAACCGGCATTGATGCCGGCTTTTTTAATCATGTCAAACACCGGCACTAAATCAATCGCCGTCTCGGCATGAAATATGATGGTGTGCGGTTTGAGCGCGATCAGCTTGTCTACATAGTCCATTGGGTTCATGACCATGGCATGGATATCAACGGTCCATTGAGACGGCCATTTTAATTGGTCCGGATCAATCAATATGACCGGCGCAAATTCGCCGTCGCTGATATCAATATGTACGCGCATCGCAAACGGTTCGAATTTTTTGACGCTTTCAAGAAATTTTTCGGTCGTTTCGGTCATGACACAAGGGGCAATGCTAGTCATTTAAAACTCGTCGATCTGCGCGTTTCGGCGCTTAAAGCGTACTGCTCCTGCGAAAGGGGTGTTCAGCCAAGTCTCGATTATTCCTTGCCAGGCTTTATCGTCGTCTTGCAATAGTCGGGCGGGCAAGCAAAGTACATTACTGTTGTTATCATTGCGGCACTCTTTGGCCTCAAACGCATCCCAAATGACGCTTGCTCTGATACTGCGGAAACGGTTAGCCGCCATCGCCATGCCTTGGCCGCCGGTACAAATCAATATGCTTCTTGGGTCGGCATCTTCGCTGCTGATTACCTTGAAAGCAGCGGCTTGTGCGAACTGAGGAAAATCGTCATTCGGATCAAGCGTCTTGTCGCCTACGTCCTCGACGTCATAGCCGTGCTTGACTAAATATGCAAAAACTTTTTCTTTCAAATGAAAGCCGCCATGGTCGCAGCCGATATATATTTTCATAATATGAAGTATAAGCGTTATGGGGCCTGTTGTGCAAGCTTTGACCGATATTAATACCCATTTATTGATACTTTGTCTTGGCTTGAATATTTTTCAGGCCAAACTGCATAACTAACTGAATAAATAACGTATAATAATTAAAGAGGTAAATTATGAAAAAAATTGAACTAATCGAAAATGCCAAACCTCACTACAGCGAAAATCAGATTCTTGAACTTGATCATGCGATTGATTTTGCAACCCAAGCCCATAGCGGCCACAAACGTGCCAGCGGCGACCCTTACATCATCCACCCCTTGTCGGTTGCCGACATCTTAGTCTCTTGGGGCATGGATATCGACAGCGTGATAGCCGGGCTGCTTCATGACACCGTCGAAGATTCAGATATTACACTCGCCCAAATCGAAAGCATATTCGGCCGTGACGTCGCATTTTTAGTCGACGGAGTCACCAAGGTCTCCAAAGCTCGCGCCGGCATGCAGGACCTGTCGCATTACCTGCCGTCAACCAAAGACAACTTGTCAAAATTACTGATTGCCATTGGCCAGGATATCCGCGTCATTATTATCAAGTTAGCCGACCGTTTGCATAATTTACAGACCCTCCAATACCTGCCCCACGAAAAACAGGTAAAGATAGCCCGTGAATCGCTAGAGGTATTCGGGCCGATGGCCGACCGGCTAGGTATGGGCCGCGTCAGAATGCAAATCGAAGAGCTAGCTTTCAGTTATTTGGACCCGAAAGAATTCAACCGCCTGAAAATCATGATGAAAAAACGGCTCGGTAAAAGCACTCGTAAACTTGGCGATATCAGGAACGAAGTCATGAAGACTCTTGAAAAAGAGGGCGTCAAAGCCACGATCGACGGGCGCGTAAAAAGCATTTACAGCCTCTATAATAAACTAGCCAAGGTTGGCGGCAACATTGATGATATCTACGATCTAATGGCACTACGGATAATCGTCGACAAGAAAGAAGAGTGTTATCACGTACTCGGTATTTTACATTCTTTATATCAGCCGATGATTAGCCGTATCAAGGATTACATCGCGGCTCCAAAACCGAACGGTTATCAAAGCCTCCACACTACTGTAATTACACCGAGCAAACAGATCGTCGAATTCCAAATACGAACCCAAGAGATGCATGAATACGCCGAACGCGGACTGGCCGCCAGCTTCCATTATCACGACCAAAAAGAATCGAAAGATTACGCAAAAAAAAGGAAGACTTCGACCCTGCCCAGCAACTTGCAATGGATAACTCAACTGCAGGAAATCGCGGCCAAATTGAAAAACAACGAAGAGATTTCCAAGGACCAATTAAATATTGATTTATTCGGCAATCGTATCTTTGTCTATTCACCAAAGGGCGACATTTATAATCTGCCCGAGGGTGCCTTACCGTTGGATTTTGCCTATCTGGTGCACACTGACATTGCCAAACATGCTTATAGCTTCAAGGTCAACGGTAACATCAAACCTTTCGACAAGCCGCTCCAAAACGGCGACGTCGTCGAAGTCATAACTCGGTCCTTGTCTCAGCCGAAACAGGATTGGATGGAATTAGTAAAGACAACTCACGCCCGCGCTAAACTTCGCTCCCAACTCAAACAAATGGGCATTACTCAAAAGATCACCAGCGCCGCCAATATAATCCGCCGTAAACAGCAAAACAGCAACAAATGAAGTTATTAGTCGCAATTTCTAATATTGATGACGGCAATATGCTGATTCACGGCGACAAATCTAATAGTGATGTAATTGAAAATCGCAAGGCATTCCTCGATAAAAATAGCATCGACATAAATCATACTACCAGAGTCAGTATTGCATACGACGGCGATAATTATTGCCGCTATTTCGTAGTGTCCGACAACCAGAAAGCCCAAGGCATGTTTGGCAATGAAGCCGAAGCCGCCGACGGCTTAGTGACACAAAGCCCAAATCATGCGTTATTCTTGCCGCTGGCGGACTGTGTCGGCGCGGTTATTTTTGACCCAGAAAAAAATATTTTAATGGTTTCGCACCTTGGCCGGCATAGCCTGGAACAAAATGGCGGCCAAAAATCAATTGATTTTTTGGTCAAAGAATTTGGCTGCGACCCAAACAAACTTTGCGTATGGCTAACCCCGTCGGCCGGAAAAGAAAACTACCCCCTATATTCATTTGGCAATCGTTCGATGGATCAGGTCGCAACGGAACAATTACTGCTATCAGGAGTAATACCGGAAAATATACATGGTAATCCAACGGATACGACAAAGGATTTGCAATACTTTTCTCACAGTGAATTCATCAAAGGCAATCGTTCAGCGGACGGCCGTTTTGCCGTCGTCGCCATGATGCAAAATTAACGGCTTGCGCACGTAACACCTCTTTTGGTATAATCCCTTGTATTATGACTTCTTATTTAATAATTTTCGCACCGGTAATATTGGCAATAATATATAGCATCTATCTGATTTGGTGGCTCATGAAGCAGCCCCAAGGCAGTGACGATATGATCGAAATCTCGCAGGCTATCCAAGAAGGATCGACCGCGTATTTGAACCGACAATACAAAGCCGTTGCCGTCGTGGCCGCTATTCTAGCTCTCATTATTTACTTTACCCTGGGCTCGACCACCGCGATCGCCTTTCTGGTCGGCGGTATTGCTTCGGCCATTACCGGATATATCGGTATGAATGTTGCCGTACGCGCTAACTCAAGGACTGCCGCGGCCGCAAAGCGCGGACTGGGTCATGCCTTGTCGCTAGCTTTTCGTGCCGGCTCGGTAACCGGATTGCTTGTTACGACATTAGGACTTCTAGCTGTTGCTGGACTTTACTACATCACCGGAAACGACACCGGCGCACTGATCGGCCTAAGCTTCGGCGCCAGCTTGATTTCAATATTCGCACGATTAGGCGGCGGTATTTATACCAAAGCTGCTGACGTCGGTACCGACCTTGTCGGCAAAGTCGAAGCCAACATTCCCGAAGACGATCCGCGCAACCCAGGCGTCGTAGCCGACCTAGTCGGCGACAACGTCGGTGACTGTGCCGGTATGGCAGCCGATCTTTTTGAAACTTACGCCGTAACCTTGACTGCCGGTATCTTGCTTGGCGCCGTGACCGCCGGTACAACCGGTTCGGTCGAATTACCGCTGTTACTTGGCGGCGTATCGATCCTGGCATCGATTCTAGGCACCTTCTTTGTAAAACTTGGCAAGAACCGATCAATCATGGGCGCTTTGTACAAAGGTCTTATCGCTTCCTTGGTATTTTCGGCTATCGGTTTTTACTTCGTCATCTTTTCGACGGTCGGAGTCGACACCTTTGACATCTACCTTTGCTCGCTCATCGGCCTAGCGGTCACGGGCTTAATGGTATTTATTACCGATTACTACACATCAAAAGATTACCGCCCGGTCAAATCGATCGCCGAAGCTTCGGATTCAGGACACGGCACGAACATCATCATCGGTCTATCAGTCGGTATGGAATCGACATTAATACCAGCCTTTGTTATCGTACTTGGAATTTTGGCTAGCTTCTCGCTGGCGGGAATATTCGGAATCGCTGTCGCTTCCGTCGCCATGCTTTCTGTCGTCGGCATCATCGTTTCTATCGACTCGTTCGGTCCGATTACTGACAACGCCGGCGGTATCGCCGAAATGTCCGGACAACCTGAAAAAGTTCGCAAAATCACCGACGCGCTTGACGCGGTCGGTAATACCACCAAAGCTGTCACCAAAGGTTACGCTATCGCTTCTGCCGGTCTTGCAGCCCTAGTGCTCTTCTCGAGCTACGCCGAAGAAGTCGTAAATCCTGTCTTTAACCTAGCCGATCCAAAGGTCCTGGCCGGATTACTGCTGGGCGTAGCTATCGTTTACTTCTTCGCTTCATTAACCCTTCGCTCAGTTGGACGCACCGCATCGACGGTCGTCGAAGAAATCCGACGCCAATTCCGCGAAATCAAGGGAATTATGAAAGGTACTGCTAAACCTGAATACGGCAAGGCAGTCGACATCGTAGCCAAAGCTGCAATCAACGAGATGATTATTCCAGCTTTGATTCCGGTATTCGCAGTCGTAATCGTCGGCTTTACGCTAGGCGCAAACGCTCTCGGCGGACTTTTGATGGGTACGATCATCGGCGGTCTATTCATGGCCCTTTCGATGACCACCGGCGGCGGCGCTTGGGACAATGCTAAAAAGTACATCGAAGACGGCAACTACGGCGGCAAGGGCTCTGAAGCTCACAAAGCAGCCGTCACAGGCGACACCGTTGGCGATCCTTACAAAGACACCACCGGCCCGGCTATTAACCCGCTTATCAAGGTCGTCAATATCATCGCCCTTCTTATCGTCAAATTCCTAGCCTAAACTGCGAAGAATACTAGACATTATTTAACCCCTTCAAATCGAAGGGGTTAAATTATATATGCATTTATCAGATTATACTGTCAGGCTTTTATGGCTTAGATGTTCACGGATACTTATAGCGGCTGTCGCGCCTTCGCCGACTGCACTGGCAATCTGTTTAGTCGAACCGGCTCTGACATCGCCGCTGGCAAAAATCCCGGCAATATTTGTCTGCAATTTTTCGTCGGTTTTGATAAATCCGTTTTTATCCAGTTCAATACCGCTGCCGGCCAAAAAATCCGTGTTCGGCGCCAGCCCGGCAAATACAAACACGCCGTCAACCG
The DNA here is from genome assembly GCA_034677945.1 of Saccharimonadales bacterium (SeqCode). Taxonomy (GTDB): domain Bacteria; phylum Patescibacteriota; class Saccharimonadia; order Saccharimonadales; family Saccharimonadaceae; genus UBA1547. The sequence goes on along the minus strand of JAXDCN010000069.1, from coordinate 38,106 downwards.
GTATCTCGGACGTTTTACCGGCTTTGACGACTTTAACGGCCGACACCTTGCCGTTTTCTGCGACAATTTCCTTGGTCTCGGTATTAGTGTGAACGGTTATTTGGCCGCTTTTTTCAAAATCTTTCAACTGGTCTTGTAATACTTCGCTGGCTGTTAGACCGCCTATCGATATCAAATCGATTTTCTTTGCAAAACGCGTCAAAAACATCGATTCCTGGACGGCCGAATTGCCGCCGCCGATTACGGCCAAGTTTTTGCCCTGGTAAAAAGCGCCGTCGCACGTCGCACAATAATGCACGCCGCGGCTGTGATATTCTTTTTCGCCGGGGATATTCAGTTTCCGATAGCCGCTGCCGGATGATATCAATACGGTTTTTGCCCTAAGTTCTTGACCGTCAACGGTTACAACTTTAATTTTGCCTTCGTCACGAATCGACGATACTTCGCCGTATTCGATTTTCGCACCGAACCTTTCGGCTTGTTTTTTCAACTGTTCTGATAATTCGTAGCCTTCGACACCGTCCGGAAAACCGGGATAATTATCGATTTTATCAATCGTCGCCACCATGCCGCCGACCGCGCCTTTTTCGATTATTACGGTACTAAGGTTTTCACGCGTCGTATATACCGCCGCCGTAAGGGCGCTCGGACCGGCGCCTATCATTATTACGTCAAGAATGTTTTTGGTCATTTAATTACTTCTCCTTTAGTTTCGCTATTCTTATGAAGCGCTCATATAATATTTGACCAGTATATCCGGCATCGTAACGGCTTCGACTTTCGGAATAACCATGATAACGAATTTAAGCGGCGTGTTTGGTGGAATATTATCACCGCTGCCTTTTGATCCGTACGCCTTATCGGAGGGTATGGTCAGTACGCGCACGCCGCCCATTTTCATGCCGATTACGCCCTCGGTCCAGCCGGTAATCAGACCACCGCTGTTTATCGGCGCTTTCAGCGCACCATCGGAAATCGATTGGTCAAAAACGACGCCCTTCGGGTTCCAGCCGATATAATATGCGCTGTATTCCGTATCGGCTTTGATTTCCGCGCCGTCACCGACTTTCAAATCCTCTTTGACCAAAGACGTGACATCACTGGCCGTAAACTCCGAAACCAAGGACGCGTATGTGCTGAACTCTGCAAAATATTTATCTGACAAACTTTTCGTCTGATCCGAAACGTCCTTTTGATATTTTGTATAAGCTTTTTGTAAATCTTCCTGTTCGGTCGTCTGGTTCTTAACGTTCAGACCCATCACCAAGAATGATCCGAATGTCCCCAAAGCCAAAACTATTGCAATAAACCAAATTCCAATCCTCTGCGATACAGGTGTCGCCATAAGTATATTCCCTCTCTTATTACTATGCGTCTATTATAACAAATAACTGAGTATAGAGCCCGGTTTTGGGTCAAGTTACCGTGGCTTTTGTCTCTGAAACAACAGACTTGATGACCGAATCAATTACACCCGTCACCTCTTCGCCGGTAAGCGTATGGCTGGCAGATGTAATCCGGATACGAATCGTGATATTTTTCGTATCGCCTGTTTTTGGCTGGTAAATATCTACTGGCGAAATAACGGTCTCGTAATCAACGTTATCAAGAACCGCTTTTGAAGCATCGATTATCTGGCGGTAACTAATATCTCTATTGACTTGGAAACAAATGTCACGCTCGGATCCCGGGTATCGGCTAAGTGGTTTGTATTTGCTGTCAGCAGAACGATAGGCATCGAACAAAATTCGCATATCAATCTCGAAACCGGCCGAATATTCCGTTAATTTAAAGTTTCTTATGACAGACGTCTTGTATTCTCCGACCGTGCCGATAGTTTTTCCGGAAATACTGTCCGCGGTTTGGGCGCTGCGGCGATATTCGAACGGCGTGTCGACTGGATCTGATGATCCGTTTTCGAGCTGCCTGTATCCTGGGCTCAAACCCAAAGCCATGCATAAATATTCAAATATTCTTTTGGCCCGATAAAAAGGTGCGCCGGCCAATTTGTTCTTGTTCGCGACTACCAAAGCCAACCTATCGGTCTCAATCGGCACTCCCTCGTCATTTAATCCGTCCTGTTTGGTATGGACTTTGTTGATTTCAAATAGCGCGAAATTGTCATAACCTTGTTTGATATTCGGATGGACCAATCCCAAAAGACTTGGCGTCAGGCTTTGGCGGTAATACTGCAAATCCGGGCTAATTGAGTTAACTACACGATATGAATTTCCAGCATCTTGACCGGCTTTTTTCAAAATATCGCCGTGGATAAAACTATATGTCAAAACTTCGTTCGCACCGGCGCGAACCAGTATTTCTCTGACTAAACTGCGAAATGAATCAAATTCTGTTGGCTTGACGGCAGTAAAATCGCGTATCGGCATTTTCGGTTTGATATTATCAAAGCCGCTCAAGCGCCCGATTTCTTCGATAACATCCTCGGGTATATGAATATCCGCCCGCCACCACGGGGCCAAAACAATGATGGCACTTTGCGATGCGGTATCAACGCTGAATTCCGTATTAGTCAAAGGCAGAGCAATTTGTTGAATATCAAAACCGCTGCCTAGCGTGTCATTGACACGCTTTAGAGGCACTACGATACGTTGTCCTTCCGAACTGTTTGGAAATACGTCGGATAATGGCGAAGCGACTTTCGCATCAGTCCAGCCGCTTATCAAATGAATCGCCTCGGCCAACACAGGTGCTGTTAATTCCGCCGGTTGACCTTTTGTGAATCTGGTTATCGCCTCGCTAAAAATACCGTGGCGCATTTGCGTAGCGCGTAACTTGAATAGATTAAAGGTCGCACTTTCTATGATGATATTTTTAGTGTTTTCGTCAATGTCTGTCGATTTACCGCCCATTGCTCCAGCGAGCGCCACGGCATTATCGCCAGCCGAAATAACTATGTCTTCAACCGTCAGTTCGATAGTCCTGCCGTCAAGCAGTTCCAATTTTTCGCCGTCGCGTCCGGCACGGACATTGATTTCGTTTTTGCCGCCAGATATGTTGATAAACTTGTCGTAATCGAAAGCGTGTAATGGTTGACCAGTCAGCATCATCAGGTAATTTGTCGCATCGACGACGGCATTGATTGGGCGCACACCGACCCTGGCTAAGTAGGTCTGGATTTGCAGAGGCGATTGTTTGTTCGCGTCAATACCTGACATTACTATGGCTTGATAACGATCGGACAGCTCCGGATCTAATATCGCGGCTTTTATTTCCATCTGATTATCGGCCTTTATATCCGGGCATAGTTCGGCGAACCAATCCGGGCTCTTGAATTTTTTGCCGGCGATAGCCGATACTTCGCGCGCAAAACCGATGACACCAAAGCAATCAGGTCGGTGAGTCAGCGACTTGTTTTCGATATCCAGCAAATAATCATCCAGTTCATAAGCCTTCGCAAAAGAAGTCCCTGGCGGCAAATCAGTATCAAGTTCCAAAATGCCGGAATGTTCGTCAAATAAATCAAGTTCGCGCGCACTGGCTATCATGCCGTTACTTGTAACGCCGCGAATATTCCGGGTATCCAGCACGAACGGCTCCGGCGTCCCGCAGGAAGAAGGCACGATAGTTTTCGGCGGTAACCATACTACCGTTTGCCCGGCTTTTATATTCGGCGCGCCGCAAACTACCTGGATCAGGCCGTTTTCGTCACGTTCGATATCCTCAACAATGCCGCCGTCATCAATTTTTGTCACGCTCAAATGATCCGACCCTTCCAATTTGCCGGCTTCAATAACTTTTGCGATCAATATGCCATTGTATTTCGCGCCCAAATCGATAACTTCTTCGATTTCAACCAGGCGGGCGCCGATCAATGTCGACAGCTGGTCGATCGGCATATCGACATCCGCATACTTTTTCAACCAGTTTAATGAAACGATCATACGAATTCCCTCAAGAACGCCAATTTACCCGACTCGAAGTGGCGCAAATCCTCGATGCCATACTTTAACATCACTAATCTTTCGATGCCGCCGCCCCAAGCGAAGCCTCGGTATTTTTCCGGGTCGATATCAGCCGCCCTTAGAACATTCGGATGTATCATGCCGCAGCCTAACATTTCCAGCCATTCGCCCGGTTTTCCGCCAATCGAAGCCGGCTTCTCGATTGCAAACTCCAGCCCTGGTTCGACGAACGGAAAATACGCAGGTTGGGTTTTTGTCTTTAGTTTTTGGCCGTAATATGTTTCAAAAAAACTTCTTAGCGCCCCGATCATCTGTCCCAAGCTTGCATCCGGACTAACGAACACTCCTTCGTATTGGTAAAATGTATGTTCGTGCGTCGCATCGACGTCTTCGTTTCTAAAACAACGCCCGTACGCAAAAGCCGCGATTTGCCCGCCGGCTTCCAGTTTGGCTTTTCCTTCTTTTAATATCCGGTTTTGCATCGAAGACGTGTGCGCCGGCGGGATAAATCCCTCTTCGGTTCGAAAAGTATCATAGCCGTCACGCGCCGGATGATTATCAGGAAAATTCAACGTGCCGAACATATGCGCGTCATCGTCAATCTGGCGCGATTCGATCGCTTCAAAACCCATGCGCGTAAAAATATCGATTACATTTTCAATTTCGCTTGTCAGCGGGTGCTTGGAGCCGTTTTCCGTCGGCAGCAATTCTATCGGACCTTGGTTGACATCCCAAGGCGCGGAAACATCAATCGGTTCGATCGACGCATTTTCCAGCGCTGCTTCGCGCTCACAAATTGCCGATTCCAATTCGGCTTTCAGGCTATTGATTAACTTGCCGTGGACTATTTTATCGTCCTTGGACAAGGTCGACATTACGCCGTACAGTTTTTTTAGTTCTGGCGATTTTAACAATTCACGCGGATTATCGCTCGTAGAAACCCGCGTCAAAAGATATTTTCGTACATCTTCAACGTTTTGCATAACTGCTCACTATTATACGCTATAAGTAAACTATTTACGTCATGCCCCGCGTAATTATCCATAATGCGGCACCGATAGCAAAGATAATTATCAACACCCAAACCCAAGCCAGGCTGGTGGTCTGCTTCGTCCCTTCGATATACCTGGAATCATCAACGCCATCCGGCCGATCAGCCGATTCAGTAAGTGCTTTCGATTTAGATTTTTCCCTTAGTTCTGCAGCAATCCGTTTCTGGAGTTCACTGCGTTCGTCATCCTGTCGTAAGAATAATGCCATAGTATCAGTATAACATTCATGTTTAATTTAAAAATATTGTGATATACTATTGGCATATTTCACTTTAAGGAGGGAGACATATATGGCGACTAGAAAAGCCGTTTCGTCGAAAAAAAAGTCGACAACTCACAGAACATCAACCGTAGAAGCAACCGCCAGTGGAAAAGGATCTATACTGAAAAGCTATAAATCGTTCTACACGAAACTTAAAAGAACACCTATAGTAGGTGCGTCGATTGCCGAATTTATCGGTACGTTTTTATTAGTGGCATTCTTCTTTTCACTAACAGTTAACGGATCGGCGATTTTGGTCGGGTTCGCTCTGATAGGAATCGTAATGATCGTCGGCGGGATATCCGGAGCACATCTAAACCCGGCTGTCACGATTGGCGCATGGGTTACGAAAAAAGTTGATTCGATGCGTGCTGTCAGCTACATTTTTGCGCAAGCACTCGGTGGCGCAGTCGCCTGGAAACTTCTAAGTACATACATTGATACACTCAAATCATCTTCGACTGACATAATGTCGTCTTCACCATCATTACTGCACGGCATGTCTGTCACTGCCGGCAAAGAATGGTACGTATTCTGCGCGGAACTCATTGGCGTAACTATCCTGGCATACGGAGTCGCAGTTGCGCTCAGGGCAAAATGCAGCAAAACTGCTGCCGCGCTGACCCAAGGTTTTGTAATGTTGGTAGCTTTGACCGTTGCCTACTCACTGACCGCAATCTTTCTGACTACATCTGGCGAGACCCTCACGTTCATCAACCCGGTCCTTGCCGCTGCCGGTCAAAGCTTGACCTGGAATGTCTGGCCGATCTCGATTTATATCATCGCTCCGATTATCGGAGGTGTCATCGGGTTCGCTTTGCATGATTTCATGCAGACTCAAACCGACGAGTCCTGCGAATGCAGCATGTGTGAATTGAAAAAGTAATCTTACAAAAACAAAACGATACTCCGCCGAAAGGCGGAGTATTTATTTTGACATTGATAATTTAGTCTTCGCTGCGCGGCTTTTCGATTAGCAACGGCTCGACGCCCGAATCCGTACCGGCAATTTTTATGACGTCCTTATCGACTTTATTAAGTTCCTTATGCGCCTCGTTATAGTGACCGACCGTTTGTCCTAATGACCTGCCAAGTTTTTGCATATACTCGTCAAACTTACTGATATGCTGGCCCAACTGTCCGACCCGGACCTGGATATCCTTGGCCTGTTCTTCGATCTGCAAGCTGCGCAGCCCCTGTAAAACAGTCTGCAAATATGCCATAAAGCTCGTCGGGCTGACGATGACCACTTTTTTGTCTCTAAAAGCGTATTCAATCAAATCGCGCGCGCTCGAACCGGTGCCTACATCGCCGATCAACAAGTCGTAGTAAAGCGACTCGCTGGGTATGAACATGAATGCGAAATCCATGGTATTTTCACTTGGCCGGATATATTTGCTTGTTTCATCGATGCGATTTTTTAAATCGGTGCGTACTTTGGCGAGCAATTTTTCGCGTTCGGTTTTTTTGTCTTCACCCACCATGCGGTTATAGTTTTCCAAACTGAATTTGCTGTCAACCGATAGCATCTGGCCTTTATCTAAGAATATGACCGCGTCAGCGACCTCGCCGTCCTTGAATTTGTATTGCATCTGATAGTTTTTCGAAGGCAAGATATTATCAAGTACCGATTCCAAATAGTATTCGCCAAAAACACCTCTTTGTTTTGGGTTTTGAAGCACGTTCTGTAACGTTTTTAGTTCGTCGGCGACACCGACGACACGCCGATTAGTCTCGTCTAGTTTTGCCAGCTTCTGAGAAACATCTGATACGATTTTCGCACTCTCGCTTAGCTGTTTTTGCATCGATGACTGCATCGCAAGACTGTTCCGCTCGATTTTGTCACCGACGGTTTGTTGTAAGTTATTAATACCGCGCGACAATTCGGTGACGTCGCTTTTTAACAGTTCGACCGCACTCGTGTTTTTCAACTCGTTCAGCCTTTGGTTCATCAAGAATAATACCGCACCAAAGCCTATGATTATCGCCACCAAAACAATAATAAGAATCGTTTGTTCCATATCTTTAGTATAACATTAAAGCGTAAGGATATAGCGGATAGCTACGACGATGATTATCGTCGATACTACGACCGGCGCAGACTTTATGTAGCGCGCAACCCACGAAAATAGAGTATAAGCCACTCCGTACAGCAGGACGCTCCAAACAATAGCTTCACCCCAATAAAGACCGCTCGTCCATTTAGTAAGGCCCCACAGGGACGCTCCGACAGCCACTGCTATCAATAGCGGCCGCGCGACATACAAACGCAGCAGCAGCACTATTCCGATTACCCCGATCAATATGGTCGCTATATCCCCCGAGATACTAGTCGAATTCAAACACGTATATGCATTCGTAAGCGTCCTGCAGAATATCGGGTCAATAAAGTATTGCTCGACGACAATCGTAAGACCCCAAAATAACGCGCCCAAAACAACCCCAACTAATGTGATCTGCCACAATGAATCCAGCGATCCGATCGGTTGTGATTCAATTTCAGTTTTAATAACTTTAGCCACGCTTTGTTCTCCGTAAACTAGCTACATTATACATCATCCTTGTACACTAGGCAAAACTAGGGTACAACATAGTGTTTATGGTTTCGAGTTCAGATACCAAATCGCGCCGACCGACGCGATTACCACGCCGCCAATTACATCTAGAGGGGTATGGACAAGCGCCAATACCCTGCCGACACAAACCGCCAAAGTGAGTACGGCTAGAATTGCTGTTAAGGCTCTGTGTTTGGTCTGGAACCATACTGCATAGGTAATCGCCGTTACGAACAAGGCATGGTCCGACGGAAAGCCGGGATTATTCAAATACGATGCCCCAGCGGCAGTACCTAATAATTCAAAAGGGCGCTGACCTGATTGCTGAAATATGATACTGGCCATTTTCGCGAACAAATAAGCCGTTAATCCCGCCATCAACACTTGCTTGTATGATTCTAAGCGTTTGTCTTTTGGTATCTTGAAAACCAGCGCATAGGTTCCGATCAGAACGATCGGCAACACGGCTCCGTCAGCAATAATTCTAATCATAAGTTCGCTCGTCATATAACTAGATTAACACAAGCGATTCGACCGTGTGATATTTTTTCTAATATCTTGGCGACGACTTGATTATATGTGATAACATTATCTTATGCATAAAAAACCGAGTTCAATAGTTTTATGGGACGATGCGGCCAAGCACCTAATAAACGGCAAAATTGGCGTCATACCTACCGACACCGTCTATGGTTTAGTTGCTCTGGCAACCGACATCCAGGCAACAACACGCCTATACGGACTAAAGAACCGTGAGCATAAACCGGGCACAATCATTGCCGCAAATGTAGAACAGCTAGAAAACTTGGGCTTGTCCAAAGAATCTTTAAAAACGGCCCAAGCTTTTTGGCCTGGACCCGTCAGTATTATCTTGAACGCCGGACCTGATTTGGAGTACTTACACCAAGCAACCGGCAGTATCGCTGCCAGAGTGGTTGCGAATAAAGAACTTAGAAATTTTTTGGAAACAACCGGCCCGTTAATTACCTCAAGTGCCAATCAACCGGGCCAGCCAGTTTCAAATAGTATCGAACAAGCTAAAAAATATTTTGACGACAAGGTAGACTTCTATGTCGACGGCGGCATTATTTCAGACGTCCCGCCTTCTACGATTATCAAAATTGACGGTGATAAGATCGACGTTATCCGCGAGGGCGCAGTTGCGATTCGATCGAACGGCTGCCATAAAACCTGACTTTTATAAGTTCGGCAAAAAACAGATATATCAGCACCAAACAAACCAGTGCCGCGATTTGCGTAGATGATAATAGGCCGAAACGGAAAATCGTGCGTACCGGCAGCAATATAGCCATGAACGCCAAAGATATCACTAGCAGTGTACTGACCACCAGCAGTGCCGCCGGTTTGCTTTCCTTGAAAGGAACCAGTTTGGTCCTGATAACATACACGACCAGTACTTGCGTCATGATCGATTCGATAAACCAGCCAGCCTGAAATATTGATTGGTCGGCTTGGAATACTAATAAAAGCAAGCCGAAAGTTGCGAAATCAAATACCGAACTAAGCAACCCGTATGACCACATGAATTTCTTGATTTCTTTGATACTCAAAGTATGCGGCCTCAAGACTTCGGTTTCATCGACATTATCAAGCGGAATCGCAAACTGCGAGGCATCATAAAGCAAATTATTTAACAGGATTTGCGTCGCCAGCATCGGCAGGAACGGCAGGAATAATGACGCGCCGGCCATCGAAAACATGTTGCCGAAATTTGAACTCAAACTCATACGCAGATATTTCATCGTGTTGGCGAAAGTTTTACGGCCTTCGACTACGCCGTTCGTCAATTCGTGCAGATTTTTGCGCAGCAGAATGAAGTCAGCCGCGTCTTTGGCGACATCAACGGCGTTATTGACAGACACGCCGACATCGGCCGCCCTTAGGCTAGGTGCATCATTAATGCCGTCACCCATATAGCCGACGATATGGCCATTCGATTGCAAAGCCTGGATTATCTGCATTTTTTGTTCCGGGTTGACGCGTGCGAAAATGGTCGTCTTTTCGACGGCTATCGCAAATTCTTGTTTCGACAATTTATCAAGTTCGTCTCCCGTCAGGATACCTTCGATGGGTAATCCGATATCATTTGCGATTTTGACCGTCACATAGGCATTATCGCCGGTGATAACTTTCGTGCTAATACCCATATCTCGCATTCGTTCGAGCGTTTCCGTTACCGAAGCTTTGGCTGGATCCAAAAACGCCAAGAACCCATGGAAAGATAATTTCTTTTCGTCGCTCGGTTCATAATGTTTCTCCGCCCCGATTTCCTTTGAGGCCACGGCTAGAACGCGAAAACCATCCCGGCTGAGTTGATCGTAAGTCGCCTGAATTTCGTCTCGCAGCTGTCTTGTCAGTACTTGTTTTTTAGATGAATGATAAGTACTAGAAATCTTCAATATTTCTTCGGGTGCACCCTCGACTATCAAAAAGCGTCGTTTGTCGTGCACGTGATGAACCACGACGGCCTCACGTTTGCGCTCGAAATCAAAAGGTATTTCGTCAATTTTGCGATACATCGAAATATCTACGCCAGAGTGTGCTTTGACCGCCGCGTCCAGCGGATTGCCGAAACTGGTCGAAAAAACACTCGCCAAATAGCCGTACAGCAATACATTGTCCGAATCCTTGTTTTTTCCGTCGACATATTTGACCAAAGCAATCAGATTTTCGGTCAATGTCCCGGTCTTGTCGGTACATAAAATATCCATGCTGCCAAAATTTTGCACGGCTGACAGCTGCTTTACGATGACGCCTTCTTTGGCCATCTTGAGCGAGCCTTTGGTCAGATTCAACGTGATAATAAGAGGTAACAGTTCCGGGGTTAGACCGACGGCTAGCGCCAGACTGAATAGCACCGATTCAAGAATATTGCGCTGGAATAGTATGTTCGCCATGAAAACAAAGATGACCAGAAAAAACGTAATCTTGATAATCAGAATACTGAATTCCTTGATTTCCGTTTCGAATTCGGTTACCTGATGCGCCGACTGCAAGGCCTTGGCGATATGAGCGAATTTTGTGGATTTACCAATTTTAGTTACGCGCATCACGCCGGATCCGCTAATCACGCCGCTGCCCATAAACACCTCCGTACCGACCGGTTTGCCTTGAGGGAATGATTCGCCGGTCAAAGCGGCTTCGTTCGTCGATAAATCCTTGCCCTCGACGATAACGCCGTCGGCTGGAATGACTTTGCCGGCGGTCAACAGGACGATATCTCCGGGAACCAGCTCGCTAACCGAAACAAGATGTTCCTTCCCGTCTCTTATGACGTGCGCTTTGACGCGGACTTTGTCCTTCAAAGCCTCGGCCGCCCGCTCAGAGCGATAAGTGTTCAAAAAATCCAGGCCGACGCTAAGGGCCACGATCGAGACGATTATAAAAAAACTGGCATTATCGCCAAAAAACAACGACAACGACGCCGCTAAAAGTAGAATTATGACTAACGGGTTTTTGAACCTTGCTAAAAAAGCGATCAACGCCCTGTTCTTACCTATATCATCCTGCAGAGTATTCGGACCGTATTGCAGACGCAATTTTTTGACGCTTTGAAACGATAGTCCTTCTAACATAAGCTCATTATAGCCCAAGCTAGGCTTCTAAACGAGAGTGAGAATGTATAAAAGATCTGATGAATATCAGCCAGACCGATATCTGAAAAATAACCTGGGCTTGGATCATAAAACCTATCGGCACGATTAAATACATCAAAGACAACAAGCCGCTGATAAATAGTAAGGCCAGCAGGACGACGTTCAGCAGGTCGCTATAAATATACAAAACAAACGCGATACACATAATGAATTGGATACCAAACAAAGTCGTCCCTATGATCTTGTGTTCCCATCCAAGAACAGTGTGCGGCGTTATTAGAATGCCGACAAAAAGGATAGCAAAAGCCTTCAGTGCATAGCTGATGTTTCGATCAAATTTTGTATTTTTGTCCATGATCGAGGAAGCCCGCCACATTACGATACTTTCGATTAAAAAGGCCAGCGAATAAGGCACTATCGTATTCGCAAACGTCCCATAATAACTAATACCATTATTCGCACCCAGCCCCTCGGGCCTGATAATGACGCAGATCATCAGTAAAACAAAAAAACAGAAGAGCCCAATCTGTATGTATTGGATACTCTTCTTGTTTTCCATGCTTTCATTATAAGTTATTGCCATCGCAATAGCACTCGCCTTTTCGATACTGGCGACTTATACTAAATATTTCGTAATTAATAGCGTTCTATTCTAAACGACGACACGCCGGTCTTGGAAGTGATATTTATTTTCTTGTTTGATTGACTATAACCTGACGATTCGTACAGGTTATCACCGACTTTGCTTAGATCCGCGACATCATTAGTCGCCAATCCGCTATCCAATCTAAGTTGCACGCCGCTGCCGTTCGGTAATCTTAAGGTGACCGAACTGACGCCAGATTCTATATTCAAATTGACGGTATCTTCCAGACTGCCTACTTTAAACACCAGACTGCCGGCGCCGATTTTGACGATCGCCGAACGAAGCTTTGCTTCGGACAAATCAACCTCTACGCTGGATGCGCCGGCATCGATATTGATAGCTAGCGGTATTTGTCGAGTCAGGTCAAGATCCCAAATATTTTCCATATCGCCTGTCCACCAATTAACCGACTGCCTGGACGTTGTTTCTAGACTTATCATTTGGGTAGTACCGCTGACGGTACTGCTCTTGCTGATGTCTAACAAACTGCTTTTAAATTTTGATTTCACGATCGCGTCTTGGTTTGCGCTGCCGATATTAATAGAACTAGCCCCCGCCTTGATCTTTACTTCCGCTTGCATAATTTCGTTTGAAGCCGACTGAACGGTAAAATCAGTCGTTTTGTATTGGCCTATGCTCGGCAAGTCACCAAGCATGACCCAAACGACGGCACCAAGCATCAAGAAACTGACAAACAGCGTCGTTATTCGCCAAAATAAGCCTTGCAAAGACAAGATTGACAAGCCGGCAGCAATAATTAACAGCGGCCACAGTCTCCACAGATTAGCCCAATGAACGTCTATGTATCCAAAATTGTCGGCCAGCATCAAACCGCCAACAATTATGAACAAAAGCCCCCAGAATACGTTACCGACGTTGAAGCGGCCAAAGGTTGAATTTTCCTGCGCTTTATAAACAACCTCTTGCGGTGATGTCTCAATTTTTTTCTTATTGACCATTTCCCCTCCTGGTTATTATTAATAGGCCGGCCAGAATAATCAGTACCGGCCAGACAAAGTCCCAGCGAAGCTCAAACCACCCCGGAAATATTTGTCCGATCAATAGCCACAGTCCAAGGACCAGTAGCCCGAAGCCAAAAAAGTTTCGCGTCCTGGACGCGACTTTGCTGTTTTGAAATTCTTGGCCAAGTTTATGCACTCTTTCGCTTACGGATTGTTCTTTGCCGTTATCGTTTGAAACGGGCAATACGACCGCCAAAATCAAATACAGCAAGATTACGGCGCCGCCAGTCGCAAATGCCGCCACGACAAAAATTACCCTCATCAGGGTAACATCAATATCAAAATATTCTGCCAACCCGGCACATACGCCGAATATTTGCCCCTTCTTTGGAATCCGATATAAAGTTTTCTTTGCGTTCACCATACACTAAACTCCTCCTTGTTAATATTTTACAACATTTTCCTCGCAAATTAAAAAGCCCGCCCCGGAAGACTAATAATTAGCTGATGCTAAAATTAGTCTCCCGGATGCGGGCTAAGGGGGGGTTGGCTGGTGTTATTATCATACATGCCGCTATTCTGCTGTTAACAAACACATACTAGCCACCTTGCATGTCGAACGACCTGAAATAACAAAATGGCGAATAATGAAATTCTCCGTAGTACGCATACGACATCCCGGCGCAACCGCCATGACATTCGTCAAGCTGCGAACATTCATCGCATTTACCGCCCATGGCGTAATCAGGTTTGAACCACCGAAACATGCCGATGTACTTGGAACGGCTCCAGATATCCTCAACGGATTCGGTCTTGACATTGCCTCCGGACATGCCATTACGGATAGACAGACACGGCAATACTTCGCCGCGTGAATCAATTCCTAACGACCATATACCGGCACTACAGCCAGCCCATTTTGCTGAACGTATCGTGCCGGGCGGAGCCATGCCGAAACAATCGCCTGCCTCAATATCCAATTGAGCATAAGCCTTGCGATAATCAATCAATCGACTGCACAGTTCTTTGAAATCGTTCTCAGAAATCAACGAATCGTCCCGCAATTTCATCCTGCCAAATGGAATCGCCAGTTGCAATCGCCACGAATCGGCGATTTCGGACACAATTTTCGACAAACCGTTCAGGGTATGGAAATTCCAGTTCGTAACGGTCGTGATTACTGTGACATGTTGGCCTTGATCCCTAAGAATTTTGATCGTTTTCAATGAACGGCCCCAGCTATCGTTTTTCATCCTTATGGAATTGTGAACAGCTTCGTTGCCATCCAGGCTAACGCCGACGGTATAGGGACGAAATTTGGTAATTGCCTTGAGAATTCTATTGGGCACTTCATATCCGTTAGTGACAAAGGAATATTCCATGTTATTCATGGCAACGAGTGCGATAAGCCTGTCAAAACCAGGCACCAACGTCGGCTCTCCGCCGGAAAATATAATCTTCTTGGTTCCCAGACCTCTAAGCTCATTGATTATTTTTTTCCATTCGTCGATTGTCAATTCTTCCGGAGCGGCTTCTTCGCCGCTGGACGAAATACAATGCCAGCAATCCAAATTACATCGGCTTGTCAATTCGATTGTTACGTCGACCGGACTATAATGTAGTCCCATCAGTACTCAACCCCTTTCTTTAATAGGTGCTAATACTACTAAGTTCACGACGGAGTCGCAACTCTTCATATTTGCTATAGTTATAACATAAGTTACAAGTTTACACCATATTATTGGGTAGTGTTATTGAAGCAAATCTTCGTTGGAAACTAACAGTACGGTGCTGATTTTTGAGTTGCAATCAAACAAGAACGAAATCACTTTGCCATTTGCCGACTTGCCTACTACGTCGATATTCGTAAAATACTGGCCATAACCGCCCTTGCCGTAAGAACTCAAAACGGATGCCGGCAGCGTAAAATCCCAACCGCTTTCACCCGAAATAAAATCAGTGATATCGCCGACGGCTTGGGTCCGAGTCTGTTCGCCGTATGCTTCCGTAGCTGCTAATATCACATCTACGGTTGACGCCATATAGCCCTCCAAGGCCGCCGTGTTCCCTGAAGTAATCGATGCTTGAATGTTTTCGAGCACAGAATAGGCCGGCGCGACGGGCGTACACGAAGTATCGTCGCCGTCCGTGTCGGTCGGAGTTGAATCAGTTGCGTTTTTAGCTTTTTCTTGTTTAAGCCTTGTATTCAAACTGGAGATAGTTTTTTGCAGCGTAGAGATAGTAGTCGCTTGTTTATTTTCAAAATCAGTCGCAATCGTGTCGCGCCACCAGTAGATACCGCTCGCCGATAATCCGAACATGACTATAAATAGCAAAATCAAAAACAAACATTTATTCAAAAAGCTTCTTCTTATCGAAGATCCTTGCTTGTGAGCTTCTTTTACAGGCTCTTTTTCTTCAACCATATAATCCCCTTTTGATAAAAGTATAACATAAGCAAATATAAATGCTCACGGTTTGCTATAATAATAAATATTGAATATGGGGGATATCTATGTCGCTGCTAGCGGCTCATAATTTGACAAAACAATACGACGAAAAAGATTCGCTATTTACGGCTTTGAATAAGGTAAATTTATCAATCGAAAAAGGCGAAACGGTTGCGATTGTCGGTAAAAGCGGCTCGGGCAAAAGTACCTTGATGCATCTTTTGGCTTTACTCGACACCCCTTCGGACGGCACGATTAGCCTCTTGGGCCGAGACACCGGTAAAATGTCAAACAAACAGCTCGACAGACTGCGCAATAAAGCGTTCGGTTTCGTTTTTCAACAATTTTTTTTAAACGCTAATAATACGGTGTTAGACAACGTCATTTTGCCGCTCAAAATCGCCGGCGTCGGCAAAAAAGCCCGCAAAGAAAAAGCCATGAAAGTTCTCGAAGACGTCGAATTGGCTGACAAGGCCAAAAACAAAGCCAAAGATCTTAGCGGCGGCCAAAAACAACGTGTCGTCATCGCAAGGGCTCTTGTTAATAATCCGACCGTAATATTCGCCGACGAACCGACCGGCAACCTTGACTCGGCGACCGGCAGAAAAATCGAGGATATTCTGTTTAACTTAAACAAGCAACACGGCATATCTCTGATTATTGTTACGCACGACCACGAACTTGCCAGTCGTTGCCAAAGGCGGATATATTTGAAAGACGGCGAAATTGTCAGAGAGGAACGAAAATGAGACTCAGAGATATTCTTTCAACCGCTAGCTCCAACATGCTTCGCAGTAAACTTAGGACAATATTGACCATCATAGCAATTTTCGTAGGTACTTTTACCATTACGATGACTGTCGGTATCAGCTCCGGGATTTCCAGCTATATCGACAAACAGCTTGGCAGTATTGGCGCCGATGACGTCTTATTCATTCAGGCAAAGATCGAAAACCCACTGGAATCTAGCGAAGGGCTGAAAAAATACGATCCAAATTCAAAAACCAGCGCAAACAACATAACTTCATCGATAGACGCCTACATGATAACCGACGAAGATATTTCGGAAATCAAAAAACAAGACGGTATAAAAAACGTCAAACCGATTCTAGGCGTTTCGCCCGAGTATATCCAGGGTAAAGACAAACAAAAGTACGAGGTCAGCATTTCTGAAACAATAGAAGGTTCAAATATTGATTTGATCGCCGGCAGCGACATCAACTTAAAAAAAGACGAGGTTATATTACCAATCAAATTCGTTGAACCGTTAGGTTTTTCTTCCGCGAATGACGCCATCGGAAAAACCGTTACATTCGGCATCTCAAATGGAGTCAAGCCCGGAACCGTCACGATATCCGCGGTCGTTGCCGGAGTGGAACAAGAAAGCATTATCGCATCGACTACCGGAGTACTCGCCAGTCCGGTTTTAATTGATAAAATGTACGCTACTCAAACCAACGGGCTGCCCGATACGGTCAAAACCCAGTACGTCGGCGCAACCGCTAAATTTGATATTAATATCGGCGAAAAAGGACTGACTAGGATCAAGGACAGTTTGGCAAAAAATGGCTACGACGCCATGACTATCAAAGACCAGATAGGAATAATCAAACAAGTAATCGATGCTATAACCTACGTTCTAATATTCTTCGGCGCGATAGCGCTCCTAGCGGCCAGCTTCGGCATAATCAACACTCTGTTTATGGCCGTACAAGAGCGCACCAAAGAAATCGGACTGATGAAAGCTCTGGGTATGAGCAAAGGCAAAATATTCTTGCTATTCAGTATCGAAGCAATCTTAATCGGTTTTTGGGGCAGCCTTTTGGGAGTGCTGGCGGCAATGGGTGTCGGGCAAATAGCAAATTCGGTTGCTTCGAAAAGTTTCTTGAAAGATTTGCCTGGTTTTGACATGACCGTCTTCCCGCCTCTCGACGTAACGCTAATAATTCTGCTGATAGCATTCATCGCCTTCCTTGCCGGAACATTGCCGGCCAGACGAGCCGCTAACTTGGACCCGATAAAAGCCCTTAGGTACGAATAATTATTCTATAACCGTAATAAATTCGGCATATTTTTTATCTTCGCCGCGCAGAACCTGCAGATATTTTTTGCGAATCTCATCCGTTATCGGGCCGACTTTGGCGTTGCCAATCTTGCGGGCATCGACTTCCGAAACCGAAGAAATATAAGCCGAAGTACCGCAGGCAAACACCTCGTCGGCAATATACAGTTCGGTCAAATCGACGCTTCTTTCCTTGACCTCAATACCCAAATCTTTGGCAATTTTAATGACCGTATTGCGGTTTATCCCTTCCAGTAAATCATTGGCTTCGCCTGGAGTTATCAGCACGTTATTGCGCACCAAAAACAGATTGGCCGCACTAAGCTCGCAGACATGACCGTCGGCGTCCAATAATATGCAGTCGTCATACCCGCTATCGATGGCGTCCTGTTTAGCCAGCACTGAATTGACGTAGGCGCCGTTGACTTTGGCTCGCGGCGGGATAACGTTATCCGATACTCTGCGCCAAACGCTGGTTTTCAGGCGCGCACCGTTAGACGGTAATATCGGGGCGGCTTTGTATACAAAGATACTTAGAATCGTTTTCAGGCCGCGCGAACGCGATCCCGGAATCAATTCATTGACATGCACGGTCGCCCGGACGAAAACATCTTCGCTTATCTTGTTAGCCTTGATTACTTCCGATATGGCCTGATAAAAACGTTTTTTCGGCCATTTGTCGCGAAACGTATCGATACCGATGACATGCGCCGAATTTATCAGCCTTTGGTAATGATCGTCCAACCGAAATGCTAATCTGTCGCCATTTTTAGCTACGTGGACTGGCAGAACCGTATAAACGCTCAGGCCGTAAAGAACCGCTGATGAAGCGATACTTAATTTTGCCTCGTCAATCGATCCAACCCTGTCGTCAAAATATGCTTTGTCGTAAATATATCCCATTCTGTATATACACCCTTCTGTTATCCATTATATAATGTAAAGAGGTATTTAAACATTTAAGTAACAAATACACGGAGAAAAACTATGGCTGTATTGCCTGTTGACGAAAAACTACCGCAAATAACTTTTCTTGGTCGACTAAGGGATTTTGGATTAGGTAATCCCCAGGGTATTCCAAGCGAGCTCGCAACCGCTTCTGATACCCAACTTACCGATTACGGCGAAAAAATACTGCAGGCTATCGATAACGTAGACGACTTCAAACACTACGCTTGCATTGACGGTCGCGACTGTTTGACAAATGGCGACGGATCGGCTGCCAACAATAAACGCCGTCAGGTCGGCGGCACGCTACTATGGCTAGAGACGGCCATGAACGCCGAATCATCACTACTAGACAGTCACGATTTAAGTGACGGCCTCGAAAATGCCGTAAATGTAATCAATGGCAAAATGACCGAGCTTACCGGCATTAATCCGTCGGCACACTCGGGCGGTTGCGGCGGAGCGAACGGCGCGATTGACGATAATTATGCTATCGCCAATATTCCTGCCGTAATTAATACTGTCAAAGCGGTAATGAACATACCGGCTATGAGTCAAGCTAGCGGTCTGGAATATGATGAAGTATTGGGCCAAGAAGTCCGCCGGCAAGCATTTAAAACTGCGGGTTGGCTAAAAAATAACGGCTGGAACGGCGACGAACAGGTCGAAGCAGTCAAACAGCTCGGCATCGAGAATATCGAGGAATTAAAAACCGATCATGATAAATTCCATGGGCACAAAGAGTCATCGATAATCTTGCTTCTTAGCCGCGACGGAACGAACACTATTTCTAAAACCAAATTACATAACAACGGACTCGGCGACGCTTTCGTCGTCAACATCGACGCTTCGATTAATGACGCAGCCGCACTGTCAGGCAACAGAGGCGAAGACGGCAAAAAACAAGCCTTGATCGCCAATCTTGCCAAGCATATGGCCGTCGCCAGCCGCCTAGCTAATCTTGATACTCCCGTATTCTTCATTCACATCTAAGATTAAGCATTCCGCCATAGACATAACCGTATTAAAATTGATACAATAATACTGATATTTATTAAAAATAAAAAACGAAAATGTCTGAGAATATCGAATCTAACCAACAGGCCCTTGATGATTATCTTGGTTCTTTGCCTGATGAACTAGGCGCACAACCCCTGGAATTTTCAGCATTCCTTAGCAGAATCGACCGCGATGACATTGCATCCAAAATGGACGATCGAAAGCCGTGGGCTTATTTTTCTCAAGAGATATACCGCGAAAAAGAATTTGGCATCCAGGGCGGCGGCGGACTCGGCGTACTGGCTGGCGATATGACTCGGGTAGCCGAAAAAATCGGTTTACCGCTAATCGTAATTACACCGTTTTATTCAGAAAAAATTCACCAAGCACTGTTTGATTTTGGCAATTGCGAAAGTTTTGAACCTATTTCACCGTATAACTTCGGTTATCAAAATCTGGGCACCGTCCAGATATGCACCAAAGTTGATAGTTGCGTTCACTTGGAGGTCCATGCCAAACGCCGCGGTTCGATGAAAATCGTAACTCTTTATGATCCGAATGTCGGTGCGCTTTACTCGGGCGAATCAGGCAGCGACCATCGCTTGTATCACGAAATCATTACCGGTTTTGGCGGTTATAAAGTCATTAAAAAAGCCGGGCTTAACCCGTCATTGATGCAAATGAACGAGGCGCCGACGGTATTCGCCGCGATTTCAATGCTGGACGACTTTGTCAGCCAAGGCAAAGGTTTTGACGCTGCTCTCGAAGAAGTCAGAGCGCTTGCGCTATACACAAACCATACTTTGTTGCCGGCCGCCGAAGGCGAATTTTGCCTTGGGCAATTCGAACACTTCGTTTTCCCGAACATCATAAACCAGTCAGTAGTCGATTGGCTCAGCAGTATATTTAATCAGGACGGCAAAGTTAAACTCAGCACCATTGCGATTGAAATTGCCGCCAACAAAAACGGCGTCAGTATTTTACATTCCAAAATTTCCAGCCAAAATTACTTAGACCGCGCCGGCAGACCGGTCGAGTTCAAAGCCGTAACTAACGGTATCTCGGACCACTGGATATCACCCGAATTTATCAAAAAGTACCATGAAATCGGTGCATTGGACGAGTTCGGCTTGCCGACCGAAAACTACATTGAAGCGCTCGAAAAATTGACTCCAGCAATGATACGTGAAATCAAAACGAATTCGCGCAAATTCATGAACGATATCCTGTCTCACCGCCAAGATCAGTACGGCAACCCCGTATTTGTCCCCGATGGCGTCAAAGTCATCGACATCAAGCGCCGACTTGTCAGCTATAAACGCGCTAAAATGATATTCTTTGAACCGGAACGACTAACTCAAATCGTTCAAATTCACGACGCCCACATTATTATTTCCGGCAAACCGCACTCCGGCGACGTCACGATGGTTGACGATTTACGCCACATCCTTGAAATGGTCGACAAAAACCAGGTTCTAAAAGAACGGATTCATTACATTCAGAATTACGACGAAGAAGTCAGCCAAGCGTTAGCTATCGGCGGTGATTGCGCTATTAACGTCCCGATCGTCGGGCTCGAGGCTTGCGGCACGTCTTGGATGAAGGACATCGCCAACTGCAAATTATTGATCTCGACAATCGATGGCGGCGTAGCCGATGTCAACCCGCCGGTTTATCTGGACGTAACCGGCAGCACATACGAACAAGAAGCCAACATGCTTCATCGGCGCATCGCCGAAGCCTGCTGTATCATTTCGGACGACAAGCACCTGCAAAAACAAGTCATTAAACAACTCGAAGCCTATCTGCCCATCATTTGCGGTTCCCGCATGATCAAAGATTACCTAAACCTGTGCTTTTCAAAAAATATTTAACACTTATACCAATTTGACTAAACACTGATGTTGTGTTAATATATTATTAGTTTCGGGTAACCGAATCCCTCATATATTGCAAGGAATGCAGTATCGCACCTGAGGTTATAAACCTCAAAAAATTTGAAGGAGTTGATTAATTTGGCTGAGAATAATACTGAAGATTTACTGGGTTTTATCGGCAAAGATAGTGTCACGGGCTTCGAGGGCCTTGTGGTCGCAAAAACTGACTACATTGACGGCAAGCACTGGTATTCATTGGAACCATTGATACCTGGCATTTTCATCGACATCGATGATATCGAAAGCTTCCACTTGGAACAAATTCAATTCGTCAGGAAAACTCACATAAACACTCAGATAACCAGACCAAAGACAGAGCTTGGGTGTTTAATCAAAGACAAACTAACGGGTTTTGTTGGCAAAGTGGTCGGTGTTAGAACCTATATCTTCGGCCGAGCCCCTGATATCTTTGTCATACCAAGGAACGAAGACTATGAAAGGTTATCGACAATATTTGCCTTTAATGAACCTCGTCTAATCGTACTTCCAAAGTAATTCATAAGACAATATAATATTCGTCACACTCCCAAAAATTTCACCATCAGTCGCTGGGCTCAATCCAGCGGCTATTTTTTTGACAAAATTTACCCAATAAATATCCAGCAACCACATCCCAATCCGGAAAATTATCCGAACCGAACAAAATCAATTCGCCATCAAACTTATCCGCGCCATTTTTTAATCTGTCGTCAACCAATATACTGCCAACATTCAGATGTTTGTGATGAGTAAAAATCACTTTTTTATACAGCATACTGTCCTCGCCTTCTCCGAAATACTGTTTAACCCAAACAATTTTGTCGCTCCAGGCCCCCGGATTATTCCATGGAGCCGTAGATAATACATATACGTCATACTTATCTGAAAGCCGAGTGACAGCATCAATCGCGCCTGGTATCGGCGTCATCAGTTTAAAAATCCCTGGCACTTCGTCATATCGGCCGATATATTTGCGCTTTTTACTTTCGGACAATTGCTCTACACCGCTTTCAAAATCGGCCAAAACCCCGTCCATGTCCACATATAATATTCTTTTTTTCATTTTACAGCCATTTCCGACCTAGGGTCTTTGCCGATGCCAGTAACATGTGAAAAATCACGGTAGTATTCGTATTTATTCTTTGGTAAATTTCGATAATACTTCTTTTTACTTTTGTCGTCCGGAATCGAGTAATACTCTACCAACTCTTCCCAACCGTTAGGGTATGCGATCATCGGCATGTCTTTTGGAACACCCGATATGCGCAACACGCCTAATGTTCTCATACCCAATTGCTTGGCTAGATAAGCCCTATGCGTACCGTCAAGCAAACACGGCCCGTATTCTTCGTCGTCTTCGACCACTGGGGGCATCATTCCTACGGTTACTTCGGCATTTTTTAAAACCACACTGCCATATAATCGCAGACTGTCGTGCCCTTTTTCTATCAATTCATTCCTGATATTGTTTTGGATTTCTAAATGGTTCCTTAATATATAAAGTTGCGTGGGTTGCATTTCCTCAAGCGGCATCTCCTCGTAACGAATAGTTGCATTTTCATATGGGCGGGCAGACTTATCTGTCAACATGGTTGTACTGCGAACCTGTTGGATTAGTTGCTCAGTTGGCGTGAAACGTAATATTTCCATACATACCCTTTCATTACTTTGCGATTTAATGATAGTAGGTGTTAAAATATCTGAATAGAAAGTAGTTTTTGAGTCAAATATGTTTGAGCAGAATATTATCGACCATCACGTACAAAAACATATCCTGCAGGTATTGAATTTCCAAGAATTCGCAAAGTTTAGCCAAATGCGTCCAAAAAATACTGACAGTAATTTGTATTCGTACCACCTTAACAAACTTATTTCATTTGGATTCATTACAAAAACAGAGGCTGGCTATACTCTAAGCCACAAGGGTTTGCAATATGTCGAATACGCCAGCGGTAGCAGTATGAAGATAAGGGTACAGCCAAAGATTACCGCGTCAGTTTTACTCAAATATATTGATGGTAGTATATTATTGACAAGACGTTCAAAACAACCCTATATCAATTATTACGGTCTTCCGCTTGGAAAGATACACTCCGAAGATGGCAGTATTATCGAATCCGCCAGACGCGAACTTTATGAAAAAACCGGCGTCAAATACAAACAGCTGGACCATATCGGCGATATGTATCTCAAGATATTCAAAGACGACGTATTAATTTCTGACCTATTAGTCCATTCCTTTTCGGCAACTTGCGACAAGAAATTTACGGTCAACGATTCATCGCTATGGGTCAAGAAAAAAGACTTTAATAGCGTAAAAATTGTTCCCGGCGCAATGGAAATAATCGAACATACCGAACCCGGAAAATATTTTTTCAAAGAAATTAGCGTAAGGTAAATATTTTCGCGCTATCGATGTATCAAAGTTAATAGTATTATTAAGATAATCAATCGTTATTGCTGTTTTTTATATTTTATGCTATAATACACATATCCTTTGGGATACATTTTGTGAAAGGGGTTAGATTGTATGGTGCACATGTACCTTGCAATGCTTGTATTTAGTGCTGAGCTATACTTAGGCTTTGTGTCTATAGGGCTCAGCAAAGGCACAGCCTTGCTATTCGCATGCGCTGGTTTCATGGCTATATTATCAATATGCGCCGCAGTGAAATGCGGCATAGAAAGTGCAAAAAAATAGCTCCTCTCGCTAAGCCTACCGCTGTCGGTGGGCTTTTCTTTTTACCTGACGCCGGTTTAACCATCTCGGCGAATACCAGCTGAATTTGCCCATCAGTGCCATGATTGACGGCACTAATATCAAGCGGACAAAAAACGCGTCGACTAGCACTGCAACGGCTAGCCCTAGCCCGATAATTTGCATGAATAAAATGCTTGAACCCGAAAACGCGGCAACTACGAAAAATAGTGCCAATGCAGCGGCCGTAATTATCGGTCCGGTCTTGATAACACCTTGACGAATAGCATGTTTTGGGTCTTCGGTCAGCTTATGTACTTCGCGCATACGGCTATACAAAAATACCGAGTAATCCATCGCCAGACCGAATGCGATCGATATGACCAAAATCATTGCAGCCAAAGTTATCCCGCTAACCGTCTGCCAACCGGTGATATCGCCAAACCAACCCAATTGAAAAACCCCGACTATCGCGGCTATCGAAATTGCCAGCGCGACGGAATTGATGACGACAGCCTGAATTGGCAAGATAATCGATCTCAGCGACACTGATAACAGCAATAGCATACTGATGACAATAATGGCCGCCGACCACGGAATCGCCTCGAAGTACAATCTGTTATTATCTTCATAGGTCGCCAAACTGCCGCCTACATACACTTCGCCGCTTAGCGGTTTTACTGACCGAACTTCATTTAAAATCCGGCTAGCGGCCTTCGATCCTACCTCATCCTTGATTATGATATCGAGTTTCAATGCATTGGCACGCATGTTGGTTTTCATCAATCCATGCAATTGCGGCGGCAGTATATTCATAGTCGCCAAGTATTTTATCTGGTCGCACGACAGGCTGCTAGAAACCGGCGTCGCCGAAATGACGGTTTTTACGCCGCCAATCACGCCCAATCTTTCGGTCATATCACACGAGACATTCAGACGTTCGGCGGTAGTAATACTATTTGGCAATGTCACCAAAACAGTCACTGCCGAAGACGGGATGTCGAAACGATCATTCATAAACTGGCTGACGTAATGCGACGATGAATCACGCGCCAACCATTTGCTATCCATCGGTCCTGGCGAAAAACTGCCAAGCGGCAACAAAGCAATCGCAACGACCGCGATTCCGCCAACCAAAGTCCATATCGGGTGTGATGTAGTTAAATTCGCGACCCGCGCCCAAAAGGTTTTGCCGGGGTTTTTATGAGATTCTCGCCAGAATGGCAGATGCAATTTATCGATATTCTTGCCGACAATCTGCAGCACCGACGGTAAAATCACGATTGTAACCATAATACCCATAATCACCGCGGCCGCACCGCCGATGGCAATATTACGCATCATCTCTATTGGGAATACCAACAGCGACAACAGACAAGCAATAACTGTAACGCCGCTGAAAATTATGGTGTGGCCCGAAGTCTTGATAATCGTTCTGACGGCATGTTCGACATCGCGTTTTGCCAACTCTTCGCGAAAACGCATGACCGACAGTAAGGCATAATCAATGGACAACCCGACGCCCAAAATCGTAATGACATTTACCGCGTAACTGTCAATCGCTAAAAAGCGCGACGCAAAATTTGCAATCGCAAAAGCCCCGATTATCGTTAAAATACTAATACCGATGGGTACCAACGCCGCCACGCCGCTTCGGAAAAAGATAATTAACAGAATCAACAGTATCGGCAAGGTAAATAGCTCGGTGCGAATCAGTTCGCTTTCGGCAGTTTTGACAGTCTGTTGCATGCTGGCCGCTTCACCGCCGATTGATATTTTTAATTTCGTTTGATCGGCCTTGTCGGCAAAGTCCGTCAACATCTTGTATATGTCTTCGCTCGAACCGCTGGTCGCGATAGCCGCATAAGTCGCGGTATTGTCGCGAGAAATAAATGCATCCGAACCGGTCGTTGCGTATGTCGTTATGGAAGTGGTTTTGCCTGATAGTGGCGCTAACATACGCGCGACTTCTGCCTGATACGCAGGACTGCTCGCCTCGCCCAACCCCGCATCTTTGCGTTCAAATAGCAAAACCTGACTGGACGGCGACACGCCGAAATTTTTTTCCAGTTTGTCCTGCGCGATACTCGCGCTAGTTACCTTTAATATGCCGGCCGAACTGCTGCTGAGGTTGCCGAATAAACCAACGGCATACCAACTTAGACCGATAAACACGACAAAAGCGGCCGCCAGAACCCGCCAAGGATATTTCGTACTGATTTTCTGCCACCATTTAGTCATATCAATTCACTTCCCTGCTATCTCTATTATACGCCTAACAGATAAGGCGCGCATTACTTCAAAATGCAGTTATTCAATAAACGGCGCAAGCATTAAACTGCTAAAAAAATTAAAACCCTAGGCGTATAACCTAGGGTTTATTGATTACAAGAGAAAGTTTTGACTAATCTTCTTCGCCGTACAACGAAAGTAAACGTATGAATACGTTGATGAAATCAAGATATACGGCCATGGCACTATCGATAGCGTTATCTAAGGTATATGGCAACATCAATGCGCGGTTTAGATCAAAAATTATCAAACCACCAAACACTATCAAGCCTATCCAGTCAAGAAGAGTGAATGCCCTACCAACATCCATGCCAATCATGGCGAGAAAGGGTACAATTACGTAACCAGCCAACAGCAGCAAAAGCGCTCCGGATAGCGTCGTCCCCCAAGAGGCCAGATTGTCTGGGATAAGTGCGCCCACAATACCTAGGACAACTACGAACAATGTCGTTGCTGCAAGTATCTGCACAACTGACGAGGTCGTGTACATCGCCACTACAGGGCCAAGCATCAAACCGAAAGGGCCGGCTACCATTACGAAGCCAATTGTTGATACCAAAGGTTTATCGTTGTTCAGCGCAACATAGCAGCCAGCAATAGCAACCGCCAAGATTCCTAAAAAGAAACCCCAAAAGGTACCACTACTCCAAGAGGTAAGGTCCCAACTTTCGCTGATAAATGACGCTGCTGCACTCAGCAGCACGCCTGCGGCAGTACACAAACACATTGTTAACGTGTACATTCCCCGGCTCATCTCTTTTTGCGAAGTCCGATAACCTCTTCTAAAAACAGTGTCGCTCGAAATTCCCATTCCAATATCCCCTTTCAAATACATGATTTGCATAATGAATTATGCGGGCTGATTTGAAACTTTCTTTGTCTGTCAATAATACTTCGCGTTAGTTTAAGCCCAACGCGGAATTTAATGATTATAGCATAATGTTTGATTTTTTGCAATGTATGATTTTCGACAAAAACTGATAAAAGCGCTGTTATAATTATGGGAATGAAACTGGCAATTTTTTCAGACATACACTACTGCTCTAATGCGGACGAAGGTTATTTCAAAGGCGTTCAGCGCAAACTAGTTCACTATTCACTGCCGGTTCTAAACAAATTGATTGACGAAATCAATACTGGCCGTTTTGACGTTGCCGTGTGCCTTGGTGACCTAATACAGGACATAGACGATTACGGAAAAGATCTGGAAAATTTATACCGGATCATAGGCATATTGAATAATATCAAAGTACCTGTCTACACGATACCAGGCAACCATGACATGCGTTCGTTGACGACAGACGACATCAGGCAAGTTTTCGGTTATGAAAAATCATCCTTTTCAACCGATATTGCCGGCTATCATTTTGTATTCTTGTCAGCAGACGGTGATAACAAAGTTAAAAACAATAGCAACAAGCCTTTGCTGACTCAAAGAATTGAAGATAACGATTTAAAGTGGCTAGAACAAGATTTGGCAAAAAACGAATTGCCATGCCTGATTTTTATACATTTCGGCGTCGCCGAAGATGACATGAAGGATAATTTTTGGTTTGAAAACAACAGCGAGAAAGCCTTGCTGTATAATAGGCACGATTTAAAGGAAATCCTTCAAATAGATAAAAACATTCTTGGCGTATTCTGCGGGCACCAGCACTGGACAAAATACATCAAAGAAAATGGCATAGACTATTATTCAATCGGATCGTTGGTCGAAAATGTCGAATTGGACGGCACCCCCGACGGTGTTTGGTTCGAGGTTGACCTGGACGAAAAATCGTTAAATATAATCGAACACCATATCAAACTAGATAAATAGTATTTTCAAAGATTTTGCTTGTTGGCGCAACAGCTCAATCGTGCTTTATACTCTAGTATTTTAGTTTCGAATGTAGTCCGGTAGTTTATCTATGCCGTATTCAATCAATTCATCAAAATCGTGATACTTTACCCAATGTTCGTGCAAGATTTTGCAAAACGTGGCCTGAGATTCGTAGCCTTTGTCCGGCACCGTGATAATGGGTTTTAAATCGTCGTCCAGTACGATTGTTAATGCTTCTTTAAGGTAATGAAATTCGTCTTCGTTCAATTTTGATACTGGCGACATTTTGTCTTCTCGCCAATAATATATAAATTGAAAATGCAGCGCTTCGTGCAAAAATCCGTCAATCGGCATCCCCCAAACGCCTTTTGTTGAATCATACATCGTAATTAAACGTTCTTTGTAAAAATATTGCATTCTCGGAAAAGTCGTTACGCAAAAGGTGAATTTATCTGACATCATCGGACGTTTCGTGATTCGCTCCAATGCCTTGCAGGCGTCGACATATTTTTCGTCAAAATCCCTCCGTATAGTATCCATATATTTACTTAGCCTGCTGTTCGGATCATCTTTTTGTGATAACAAATATGGCGATAATATTTTTTTGGCTTGCGTTTTTGACAAGCCAACGATTTTCTCGGCAATTTTACGATCGTCAGCATCCGTGACATTGTCAATCCAACTAAAACCAAACCCTTCAAAAGGGCTATTCAAGGCATCATGCCAATTACTGATATCCTTATCGATATCGTAAACAATTTTATAAGCATATTTCATGACAACAAGTATATAATATTTCGCACCGATTTCAATTAAAAATGCCAGCCAAAAAATGGCTGGCATAGATTGGTAGCGACAATTTTTATTGCAACGTTTTATTTGCAACGATGATTGCTACCTTGGCTGCCGCAATTAGACGATGCTTTTGCTGGCACCGGAACATTGGTTGAGCCAGACTTTTTCATCAATGAAATAAGTTTTTCCATTATATTCACCTCCTTTCCGATTAAACGGTACTTACAATAATATCCTGCCGAATATCACGCGATAACACACTCTATACGGCATGGCACATTGTCGGATCGTATAACGCCCAGTTAAGCAAACAACCTCCTCTGCAGTCGGCATTCCAACGGCATTTATCACAGGACACTGAAGGAAAGCGCAATAGTTGCTTATATTCCTTGCGGATACTGCTGCTATTCAAATGTTCTATTAACCCCTGCCCGCTATCGAAATCAACTTTTCTTTTGGCTATGACGGTATCAAATAGCTGGTTACACAGAATAACATCACCATTAATGTCAAAATTGATACCGCTGCGGCCGTAAACTTGGCAAATGGTCGTCAATTGGCGTTTCGCAATCATCTGCTCGATAAATGATTCAGGGAAAAGACATAACGGGATATAGATGGCAATTTCGACTTTTCCTTCATATAAATCATCTAAAAATGGTTGCATTTCCATGATGTCTTTTGCTAACCTATCCGGCTCGATCGAGTAGCCTTTCTGTATCTCACCAGCGTTAATTACTGGGGTGCAAAGATCGACTACAAAATAGTTCGCGCCTAATTTTCGACAGTCCGTAGCAATTCTTTTCAACCCACTCATACCGACAAGACTGTTATAAACCGTGCTCACACCCGCGTCATAGAATCTAATCGCCCGTTCAACACCCTTTAAGGTTTGCCTGAATAACCCTGATTTAGTAATGTGAAGAAATTCTTTCGCATCAGTGCTCTTTACTGACATGGACACTTCGTCACACGGACTTTCCAAGTACTTTGCCCAGTAATCGTCATTTCCGAATTGAGCCGCATTCGTAACCAAACATGTCGTAACACCATTTTCTTTGCAAAACTGATTGAACGAAAGTAAATCTGGCCACAACGTAGGTTCGCCGCCAATGATATTGAAATAATCTACTCCAATATCAAGTCCGGTTAAGACTAGTTCTTTAGCGGTTTTTAGCGACATCGTATCGCCAGGGTTGTAAAGAGTATCTTCTCCATAACACCATAAACATCTAAAATTACACTGACGGTTCACTGTAAGCCACGCAACTTTGGGTCGACATTTGAAATCAAACTTTTTCATTCTAATCGCTCCTTTTCAAAGTGCTTAAATTATCTTCTAAACTTACGGATTTAGAACTAATCTATACTAAAATCAATACTACATTGTTTTGTCATAGTGTCAACAATATAATAAGACAAATTACATTCAATCTAGTCAATTGGCTTTGACGAGGACAGTGCTGGTAATCTTCAAAGTGGTCATAGCCGGCTGGTTGGATGAAGTGGTGATTATCGGTGACGTGACTTTTACCGACGGTGACCCAACGGTAACCGAAGGTTCCCCCAGACTCGCTTTGACTACATAGCACATTGCTTTAGAGCATTCCTTTACGGTGCCGTCGGATTTGTATTTGACTATTAGCGCATTGGCAAAAATTTTATCACCGGTATATCCGGCAATGACATAGCCACTATCGGCGGTTTGGATTATCGAATTTGCGGCATTTCGGTTAAATTTCGCTCCGCCATCCCAAGCCTTGCTCCATATCAGCTCACCGTCGGACGTGAATTTGGCGATAAAGGCATTTTGTTTTTTCCCTGCGTAATAATAACCGCTAATGACATAGCCCTTGTCCCCGGCTTGAATCGCTGAATTAACGACCTCGTCACCTTCACCGCCCCAGGTTTTACTCCAGGACAGTTTACCATTGGAATCGAATTTGGCGATAAAGGCGTCTTTGGCTCCCGATCCGTAACTTTTGGTCCCTCCGGCTATTACAAAACCTTTGTCAGCAGTGACAACGATTGAATTGGCAACGTCGTAATAAGCTCCGCCCCATGTTTTACTCCATGCCAGTTTGCCGCTGGAATCAAATTTGGCGATAAAAGCGTCTTCGGACCCGGCGCCATAACTGTCCACGTATCCGGTAATTACATAACCGCCGTCAGGCGTGCTTGCGATTGAATTTGCTTGGTCGTAATTCGTTCCGCCCCAGGTTTTACTCCATGTCAGTTTGCCGCTGGAATCGAATTTAGCGACAAAAGCATCAATGGACCCGGCGCCAAAACTGCCGACATTTCCAGCGACTGCATAACCGCCGTCAGCAGTTTGAATGATTGACCTGATATTTTCACCGCCCGACTCGGTACTACCCCAAGACCTGACCCATGATATTTTGCCGTTAGAATCAAATTTGGCAATAAATGCATTTTCACCTGTTGCAAATCCATCGTCGTTTTTCCCGACAGGCTTCTTGCCGGCAATCGCATAACCGCCGTCATCGGTTTGTATAATCGAATTAACCGTATAACGCCCGTCGCTTTCGCTCCCCCAGGTTTTTTTCCAGGATAGTTTTCCATTTGAGTCGAATTTTGAAATAAACGCTCCGCCATCGCCATCATTTATACCGCTGACAGAAGTAAATCCGGCAATCGCATAACCGCCGTCATCAGTTTGAACTACAGTATTAGCGACCATCGTATTAGCAGTATTACCGCCAGAATTGTCCCTAGTCAGCGTAACTGCAAAAGATTTTCCATGGCCAAACTGCAAATAAATCTTCCACCCAACGAACCCTAAAACGATCACCAAAAAACTTACGATAACGATGACAGTGGTCGAGCGCGCAAACCCAGACTGATACTTTTGTTTCTTCACGAGATACCCTTTCGCAAAATGAATATGGTTTAATATTACCACGTTGACCCGCGTTCTGCGAGGCTATCACGAGAGAAATTATCTGTATTAATGCTACAGCGGTACTTCTTCGCCGCTTTCCAGTATGATAGTATCCCGCTTGCGCAGTTCGATATATTTATCGACGTACGGCCGGTTAATCGCTTTTGCAATTGCTCTCATCGCGATGTCGACGGGTGCGTGTAACGCCGCCTTTCTCTCTTCTTCTCCGGAGGCATTAATAAAGTCGTAATAATAATCCTCGTAATCGATCGGCGGGCAAATGTTTATACCCATCGATTCGCCGCGCGGAATAAAATCATCCAGATCAGCTGTTTTGGATTGATTATCAATCGCAACCGGTATCAGATTGGCTTTGACGCCCTCTTTTCTAGCTTCGAATAAAATACGCGCCGCACCGGTCCTGCCTTTATTCACCTGGTCTTCTTCGATATATGCGCCTTCCGGGAAAATTACGACCGGCCAACCTTCTACCAAAGCCCTCTTCGCCATCTCCATACCGACGCGCAGCCTTGCCTGGCCGCCATGGACTTCCATTGGAATGCCATAAAGTGAATCCTCAATCGTGGCTCTGCGTAAACTGTTTTCGGGGTTATTGCGTTTCCACATTAATCGCGAGCTCAACACAACTTGGCTCGCCTCGGGTAGCGCCGCCGGCACGGCAAACATATCTTTCAAACAGGTGTGGTTAGCGACGATCAATGACGGTTCGCCAATTTTGTAATTATCGATTCCTTTGATATCGATTTGCATTCCGCTTTGGATTTTGTTTAATAATTCTTTCTTTTCGCGCATATCAAATGAATTCTCGTAATTTTTCACCGACTATTTTTGCCATTTGTCTGTGTCCTTCCGGCGAAAAGTGGATTCCGTCCGACAGGTCTATATCATTTATGACCAAATAATTGCCGAGCTTGTTTTTGTTCTGGATTAACTGATCGCGCAACCGCAGCGATTTTACGGTGAATTCAGGGCCCGAATCTTCTCCGCTGCTGAATATCGACGGCAAAACGTACATTATTTCCGACTTATTGGCGGCGTCCTTATACCATAACAAATCGGCAATGATTTCATTTACCGAACGGTCAAAACTTTCCCTCAAATCATTAGTCCCCAGGGCAACGACGACCAAATCGACTCGCCCGGCTTTTTCATAGACCTTACGAAACGCCGATTGGCCGTTACACTGTGTTTTTTCGCGGTAATCACCGGCCACTCGCCCCGAAACGCCGTTGGCGATAATCTCGAA
This sequence comes from Saccharimonadales bacterium (SeqCode), assembly GCA_034677945.1. Classification (GTDB taxonomy): domain Bacteria; phylum Patescibacteriota; class Saccharimonadia; order Saccharimonadales; family Saccharimonadaceae; genus UBA1547. Next base: position 4,938 of record JAXDCN010000069.1, on the reverse strand, counting down.
TTTGCCTTTGAATAACCTTTTCAAACGGCTAGTCCACCTTTGATAATAAGGAATACGCGGACCGCTGCAATTTTTCCCCCAGACATTTGAGTCTCCGTATATCAAAACTCGTTTCATTCCACCTTTATACAGATATTTTTGCACCAGGTCAAACTTTAGCGCCTTCGGCAAATGCCCGACGCATTCCTGAATCTATAATCTAATGTCTGCTATTCTATTAATAGTTCAATCATTTGCGCAGTCTTATGAAAATATTTATCAATCGTGCCGCAGAAGCCTGCCTAGCCCTAGGGGCGTTAACTTCAGTATGGTTTTTGATCAATAATCTCCGCTCGGTTAAAGCTTGGCTTGTCGCCCTATTTTTGATTGCCTTGTGGGCATTTCAAAAAAAATATCTGCCCAAACTGCCGGCCGTTTTGTCACAAAAAATATCTAAAATCTTTCGCAATCCTAATTTTTCTTTGATATTTGTTCTATCGGTTACCGCCATAGCTATCATCGCCAGGTTATTATTCTTGTTTGTCTATTCATATTCGCCGGTTTCCGATCCCGGGTCGTTTTTCACCCGCGCCCAGGCCATCGCCAGCGGTGTCGGCCTTGTCGGCGATGTCTATGTATCGTTCTTCCCTTACCTGGCGGCCTACTCATTCATTCTGGGACTAGCGGTCAAATTGATCGGCAACGCATGGTTGGCCGTGATAATCCTAAATATCATTTTTGACATAGCGGCCGCCGCAATCGCTTCGCTATTAATCCAAAAAATCTCGGACAAAAAATCAAAAAAATACCTGATTGCCTATGCACTGTGGTTACTCAGTCCGTTCAATATAATTTTCTCGGTATTATCGTTGCCGGTCATTATCGTCAACTTCTTTATCATATTAACGATTTATTTGACGTATTTGTTATCCCGGAAAGTTTTATCTGGCGAGGCACAATCGTCATTGATTCTTGCGATAATTTTAGGCTTGACCATAGGCTACGCCAATTGTTTCAGGCCGATATTCCCAGTCGCGATCATTGCGATTGTTTTGTATTTTATTTACCTGCTGCTAACTAATAAATACTGCCGCAAAATATTGGTGCTTTCGATTTCAAGTATATTAATCATCGTCGCGATTTTCTTTGGCATTCAAAATCTGAATGTGGCCTTCGTGTCCGGACAAACCGGCATTAAAGTTCCGTCGGATGCTAGCGGATGGAGTATTTTTGTCGGCTCGAACGCGTCGAACACCGGCAGCTGGAACGCCGCCGATAATGCCTATTTATACGGCATTTTAAACAAAGATACCGACATGCAACAATTGCACGATCAATTGGCTCGCGAGGGAATTGAACGTTACGAAAACTTGGGCATACCCGGCACGACTAGTTTAAAGGTCAATAAATTGTCGCTATTTGCCGGTAACCAAAATTGGCTATACGACGCCGAAGCGTCGATAGTCGGCTACCAAGGGTCCGCGGTTTCGATATTTTTCAGCGTTTATATACTGACATATATTTTAATAATTTTTACGATCACTGCGGTCTATTTATACCGGCTAGCAAAATCGGTCGATTTCAGCCGCAAGTCTGACCCAATTATTATTTTCATAGTTTTATTGATACTTGGATTCTTCTTTTCCAACATGTTCGTCGAAGCCGAAATTAGATATGCGCAGGTTATGTATCCGGTTTTTATTGTGGTTACAGTGGTTGGGTTTTCTAATCACATGTCTTTATTTAATGCTTAGCTATTTTAACCTAACAAGGTATTGTATTGGAGTCATTTGAGCCCGATGCAATAATTCGCCCGCTTCATACACTCGTAACCTAAGGTTCTCATCATTATCTGTGATTTGGACCCTGTAGATATACGCGTCGTTTTGATGCTGCGAGAGAAAATTGAGTTCGTTTCTTGACAAATAGAAGTTGGAATCTATAGATACTGAAGTCGTCTTTACCTCGATATATTTATGCTTTCCATTGGCGAAGAATGACAATACGTCATAACCAAGTCCGTCGCCTTTTGATATCGAGGTGTTCTCAACCTTTTCCGCCAGGTCGTTTCTACCAACAGAATTTAAATACTCTTGTTCTATAGCGACCGTAATTTCTTCGCCCCGCGCTCCTGTTGAATTTCTTTTTGCGTTTACCAAATCCCAATCTACTACTCTGGGCTCTCTGTATATAGTCTCCGGGGTGCTTGTTTTTTCTTGCCTTGCCTTGTTAATGCTATTTATGAAATCGTTGCGATTTTTGGCTGTTGATTGATGAGAGTTTTTCGCATAATAGTGATTAATTTTTCTGCTGGTTAAGTAGTCTTCATATTCCTTCAGATGAATATATTTAGTAATAAGCAACTTGTTAATATTATTTGATTCGTCTATCATTGCCGAGAATTCAGACAAGCGTTCCTCAAACACATCCGTGCCCGACCGCTTGCGATATAAGTTCTCTAGATAAAACCGTTTGATTTTATCTTGATGATGCTGCGAAAGCGCTTCTTCGAAACCACTGACGCGTTTTTTAATTGATTCTATTTTTTTCTCAAGCGCCTGTTTTTGTTCAGTAATCTTCTTGTGTTTGCCAAACGTAATAAGATTCAGCCCTGTATTGCTGTTAATAAACCAAGTAACAGCAATAACACATACTGACACTAGTGAGTAAACTGCATATGTAAAATCTATGTGACTATAGGCTTTAAATCCATAAGAGAAGACGAGGTCCGAAAAGTAACCAATCAAAAATATACCCGACACACAAGAAGCATAGAACAGAATGATATTTACTATCAGAATTATTATATGTTCCGACGGTAACTTAATCTTGTTAAGTTCGCTTTTAGTCTCGAAATATTTTTCATAAATAGATCCGTCAAGATCATATTCTTCCAGCAAAGGTTCTCTTGGCGTATTTGTTTGCATGTATATCATTATAAGCGAATTATGTTAAATGCCTCGATCCTTCCTTTGCTTTGTTTACTACGCCGAACTCACCTTCGTTATATTATGCAAAACCGTGGGTTCGGATCCCCCATCCGCAGATCAAAATAAAATAACGGCCACACGGGTCGTTATTTTATTTTGGCTGCAAATATTAAACAAAGCGCGAACCATTTTCGAAGATAATGAGTGAAGCGGCCCCGCCCGCCAGCGGAGCTGGCGGGGCAAATCAACCATTTTTATGCAATATTTTTTGAATTTCAGTGGGGTTGATTTCTCTTATTATGTATTTGAAAAGGGTTGGTTTACTACTGTCTTTCTAAAGCAACCCAGGCGGGGCAGCTCTCGGCGAATCCGAGAGGGGCACATGAGCGCCTCTAGAAACTACACCTCAGGCAACTTCAACAAATTGTTATGATCTGTTGCGTCTGCTTTTGTTTGTAGAAAGCGGGTTCCGTTGTGGCTCGTATTTACATAGCAGTATGCACGTGGTTTTACACGCTCGACATATGCCTTAACGCCATCGTCTAGCCAGCCAGCGACTTTCAGACGGGGGCTAATACCCCTATTGTCAGTCCCATGCTGTACCCAACGATAGTGAGATACCGCCTCAAAGGGGTTCTCGTGATTCCCGTTATCTTTTTTAATTCCAGTGATTTCGATTTCTGCCATTGCAGTCTCCTTAAAAACATTATGTAATATTGACGTATATTTTCAGATATGCTACAATACAGTTATCCGAAAATTGGTTTCGCGACCATTTTAATCGGTTTAAAGAGTCTCGGTAGCTACAACTGTCGGGCCTCTTTTCTTTTGATCTACATTTCATCCCCTCCTGAGTTTTCTGCCTTCTTGTTACCCAAATTGATTACAAAGACATCTTGTCCTTCAAGTCCTATATCGGTAGCCTTATATTTCTTGTACTCGTACTTATCTGCGAAAACACCGCTGTCGATCTCGTTATTAAGCAGGAATGATTTAATTTTGCACGTAGCTCCGTACTGCGGTGATACATTGATCTTGTATAAATTAGCACGCTTATCCGGTATGAACTGGATTGCGACTGCGTTCTGTTGCTTATCGAAGAATAGGCGGGCGTACAGCTCAGGCCCCATTTCTTTCAATTTGTGCTTCTCCACAAAGAAAGTGGGGAACGAAAAGTAGTCATTCGCAGTCAAAGTTATAGTGTCGATGACCTTACTGGAGGTGTTCGGGGTTTCTTGAAAATTGAAATTCATAATAGTAATATTCTACACCAAAACGTTGTAAAGTACAACGCCTATATCGTAAGTATTTGTATATCTATATAGATTGTGTAGCACTTCTACATTCATATACACCATCAACGGTTATTAATTTTTGATACTAAAAGACTTGTCGGCCGGAAGGAGTCGATAATTTTTAACGGTTATTTTTGTCACAAAAATGAGTGAGAGGGCTGTCCTCTATAGGTGATATTTTGTGAAAGTTTTTTAATTAATGGGATGGTGGGTATTCGATCACGCAAGCGCGACCCCGCGAGTTCACGATTGCATGATTTGGTGGGATGGAGGGATATCGCCCCTCACCACTCGCATTCATCGAGTGGTGAGGGGCTCCTCCGTTTGCTTGCCAGATAAATACTTCGTGCTTTTCTGGCTGCGCTGCACTACGCCGAACCCCGCGATGTTTTGCTTCGCAAAACCGGGGATTAGGATCCCTACAGCCTAGTTATAGAAAAAATCCTAGGATTAAAAACCTAGGATTTTTTCTATGGCTGGAGGTTAGTTTCTCAACGGGAACCCCTTTTGTCGGATCTATGGTTGCTAGCTGAAAAATTAGAGAAGCTTGGATTCCGCTATAACAACGGAAAAGTAACCGTAGTAGATCCAGAGGACTTGGTATGATTTGGCAATCGGATACTAAGCTCTACGATCAGAACACGTTTTATGACAAGTTCACGAAGGATCTGTTGCATGCAAAAACACGAGTCATTATTGAGAGCCCCTTCATGACTAAAAGGCGCATTAATCAA
>JAXDCN010000068.1:0-3826 GCA_034677945.1 Saccharimonadales bacterium (SeqCode) | reverse complement strand
ACGGCTAATTGACCGGGGAATTCTTCTTCTGAGTCGTCCCAAGTATCACCGGCTGCAGTCGATACGGCATCCATTTCTTCTGATACTAATGCGTCGTCGTTCAAGAAGGCTGCGGTCAGCTCGTCTTCAATTAACAGGTCATCGTTTTGTTTGCGGGCCATGATATCCTCCACTTTCTCTAGGCTCTATTGACAAATAGTCTATCACATTATAGCTAACATATGCCTTATAATCAACAATAAGAGGCCATTAAACGTAAAAAACACAATGCTAGATGATGTCTTGTCATATATAGCTCCCCACCACTGTTGCGGGTGCGACAAAATAGGCGCCTTGTTATGCGATAATTGTAATTATAACATCACTTTTGAATTGGAAATATTTTGCATTGTCTGCGGCCGGCCGGCTGTGAATAATTGGCTGTGTAACAACTGCCGCGTTCCGTACGAGCGCGCTTGGGTCGTTGGCAAGCGCGAGGGTGTTTTGCAAAGACTTATTGGGTTGTATAAGTTTGAGAGGGCGCGGTCGGCATACAAAGACCTTGGCAACTTACTGTTGGGTGTATTGCCTGATTTGCCGGCTGGTACTATCGTGGTCCCCGTCCCCACTACCTCCGGACGTATTCGCGAGCGGGGTTATGATCACATGTTGCTGATTGCCAAGCATGTCGCAAAAGCCCGCGGCCTAAAATGCGAACAGTTAGTGCAAAGAAGAACCGATACGAAACAGCGCCAGGCAAAAGCCGGCCAGCGAATTGCCCAGGCCAAACAGGCTTTTTCGGTGAATGGCAAAATCGACGCAAATATACCCTATTTGTTAATCGATGATGTCGTGACAACCGGTGCGACAATTAAATACGCGGCCAAGGTATTACGCGATGCCGGCGCCAAGCATGTCTGGGTGGCAGTAATTGCACGTCAGCCCCTCGACTGATACGCCCGTATCTGTTATGATTGTCATCGCAACCATACCAAGGAGAGGTGCCCGAGTGGTTGAAGGGAACGGTCTTGAAAACCGTCGTGCCAGCGATGGTACCGCGAGTTCGAATCTCGCCCTCTCCGCCAAATTAAAACAATGACCCTTGAGGTCATTGTTTTAATTTGACAGGGCCGAGATCCGAACTCGCGGGCGTCAGCCTTGCTGACGCGACCGCGTGTTCGGTGGAGCGCAGCGCAACGAAAAAGTGTTCGCTGTCCAGCGAAACATTTTTTCGTAAGCAAGCGGAAAAGGCCGAAGGCCGCTACCTCGCCTGCATAAGCAAAATTCAAACTCGCGGTCGCATCAGCAAGCTGATGCCCGCGAGTATCGCTCCATCCGCTATTCAGCGGATTTCGCTCCTCCGCTTGCTTGAAAAGAAAATACCCGCTTAAAAGCGGGTGCTTTCTTTTCTGCACTGCGCTACGCCGAATCTCTTTTTGCACTAAAAATAAATAAAGGGCGATATCTCGCCCTCTCCCCTTCTGCGGGTGCTTTCTTTTCTGCACTGCGCTACGCCGAATCTCTTGCTGTACTGAGAGCGAATGAACGAAATAGGCCTAAGGCTGCCACCTCGTCCTCTCTCTTATCTCAATAAACCATATACGGTACAATAGCTTGTAATGGTCCGAAAAAAGATGACAAAAAATAAAAGCAAATGGTGGTGGTTGACGTGGCCGCCAGTCGTTACATTCGGTATAGTTTTTAATATTTTTTTCCTAATCGCCCTTTTTAGGCTTGATCCTGATTTCGGGTGGCACTTAAAGTCCGGCGAGTATTTTTTACAACATGGCATTCCGGCAACCGATATATTCACCTATACCGCCAGTAGCTTTCCATGGGTTGACCATGAATGGCTGAGCGATATTTTTACGTACGTCTTGTATTCGATTGGCGGCTATAACCTACTTTGCCTACTTTCTTCGGCCGTGTGGACTTTCGCGATGTGGCTGGTCGCCAGAAAGGTTCATAATCTGACGATTATTCTGGCGACGTTGGCAATGACGCCGTTTTCCGGGGTAAGGGCTATTACGTGGTCGGTGCTAGGACTTGCACTGTTGACAGTTATCGTGAAGGCAAAGAACCATCGCTACAGGTGGTTCATACCCCTGTTATTTTTAGTCTGGGCAAATGTTCACGGCAGCTTTGTTATCGGTTTTGTCTACTTGCTGTATCTGGCAGTTAAAGAGCGTTCGCTCGAATATGTCGCTTGGACTGCCGTCGGCGCCGTCTTAGCGCTTATTAATCCGTATGGCCTGAGTATATATATCGAGGTGTTTAGAACAATAACAGATACCGCGATTCATACTCAAATTTCGGAATGGAGGTCATTCTGGATTCCATGGATCGTAACGCCATACGTACTGCTATGGGCTTGTGCTTTTGCTTTGACGGGTTACAAAGATTGGCGAAAGTACCTGGGCCTAGATGTCATATTCTTTTTGGCCGGCATGTCGAGCGTGCGTAACTTGGTTCTATTCGTGATCATTTCGATTCAAGTGACGGATGAGCGTCTGCGTCAAACCGCCGCTCTGATTCCGAAAGACCTAGATAAACCCAGGCGTCTGTTTATCGCGTCAGTTGGTGTAATTATTACAATATCCGTTCTGACCATTGTCGTCTATATGTACAAGAACATTTCTCTTGACAGGGAGTACGTTTACCCCAGGAACGCCGTCGCCTATCTGCAAAAGAACCCCTGCAAGGGCGCGTTATTTAATCACTATGATTTTGGCGGTTATCTGATTTGGAAACTGCCTTCGCATAAAGTCTATATCGACGGGCGCATGCCTTCTTGGGCCGTAAACGGACAAAAGTACATGGATATATACCAAGACGTTCTTGAGGATAAAAACATTCGCGCGAAAGAATTCAAAAAATACGATATCCAGTGCGTGCTGACGTTAAATAGCGATGATCGCAAGGAACTTGTTGATGATCTGAAGAATCAGCATTGGACGGTTGCAGCCGAGGACCCAAGGTCGCTGCTGCTGATTCATCCCTAACTCTGGACTGTTCTTGGCGGGCCTTGCTTTTAATGTCTGACAAAGTGTAGCTTTTATTACAACTTTATAGCCGAAACCGTCTGAGTTTCGTGTAAGCTGATCGATTTCATGCCATAGCTTATACTGTCTATTTCTAGCGGCAATTAGTTGTATCGCTTGTGTTTAGCGTTGAAATAATTGTCAGGCGGTACTAAGATGAGGCTATGAAAAAATATCTTTTTGGTGCGTTCGTAATATTGCTGTCATTAATAACCGTTGTAGGCTTTACATCAAAAAGTGCGTTCGCTGACGGTAGTGTCTGAACAAGTGTTTCTTGAAGCCAAAATTAATGTTATATTAAGCATATGGTTAAAAATCTAGACGAAAACAAGCGAAAAACGAAGAAAATCATAAAGATACTACTTCTATCGCCAATAATACTCTTAGGGCTGCTGATCCTGTATATTATCGCAGTTTACGCAACGTCTCCGATTTTCGATAAGATCGAGCAGAATAAATACGAACAGCTTGATACCGGGATGCAAAATCTATTTAGTCAGATCAAATCAAACGCTAATGAAGGCGACGACTGGAAATACGCCGCGGTTTGTAATGACGTACTTGCTGGCGATTTTCCGACAGGACAGTTTAATTGCGTCACCTCGATATCGTTGCAAAAGACAATTACGTCGGTTGATCAACTAAATAGTTTGCAGGCAAAATATTATCCGATAATCGACGGCGGCGATACGCTGACGACCAAAACAGAACTTGATCCCGAATTGCCTGGCGATTTTGGGGAAAATTTCGTCGTCAGTAGCGCCGAAAAGAACTATATGGAAAAGAGCGGAGTTGAGTGTAGGTAT
>JAXDCN010000067.1:0-10585 GCA_034677945.1 Saccharimonadales bacterium (SeqCode) | reverse complement strand
TGGTCTTCGTTGTCAAAATCGGGATCATAGACGAACGAAGCTTCGTTGATAATTACACCGGTCGAAAGCCCCAAGGAGTGATATATGCAACCCATCCAGCCGGCGTCACGTTGCGCTAAGTAATCGTTGACCGTAACGACGTGAACGCCCTTGCCTTCAAGCGCGTTCAAAAACACCGGCAACGTCGCGACCAAAGTCTTGCCTTCACCGGTTAGCATCTCGGCCACGTTGCCAGCATGCAAAGCCATACCGCCTATCAGCTGAACGTCAAAGTGGCGCTGACCTAGGACCCTATCGCTGGTTTCGCGAACCAACGCGAAAGCGTCCGGCAAAATCGTGTCCAGAGTCGTGCCTTTTTTTTGCAGTTTCTTTTTTAATATCTCGGTCTGTTGTTTCAGTTCTTTTTTGGACATTTTTCGGTACTTGTCAGCCAAAGCATTGATTGCAACAACTCTTTTCTGCAAAGCCTTTAACTGACGAGCCTGAGGATCGCCAAATATCTTGGTTAGAACTTTATTTTTGCTCAACATAATAAATAATCGTCACTCCCCTATTAGAAAAAGTTCTAAAGTAAAAATACTGCGACTTATTATACGGCCAGAATGACAATTATACAAGATACGGAATCTCTATAATTCGCGCTCGAAACTGCGTTTGAAATGGCTCATTACGCCGCGCCTGCCGATGTGGGCGATATTGGCTTCTTTGTATTCGCGCAATTGGGCCTTGATTTTAGCCTCGACGATATCGACCGCAGCCAACATATTGCCGGTCGAGTCTTTGGCCGTGATTACTTTGTCCGGTATATTAAGGATGACTTCAGCTTCGTATTTATTGCCATGATCGCGGTCGACTTGAGCTAACTTTACGACGGCGGATGCGCTTTTGCGGGCATGCCTAGGTAGATATCGATCAAGCCGTCCTATCTTTTTGGTGACATACTTACGCGTCGCGTCGTCCACTTCGTAGGCGATGCCGGTAATTTGTATTGATGTAATCATGCTGCCCTCCTATTTTGTTTAGTCGGTCTACCTATATTATAGCAAAATCAGCCGGCTTGAGTTTGACAAAAAAGATCCCCCAATACTAGGTACTGGGGGCACGCGGCGAACAATGTTCATAACGTAACAACGGATAAATTGTTGGGATCGGGTCCAACTGACTCAATCATGACCATTCCGCCGTTTGGCTTTTGAACGAACAACATTACATCACCGACATGGATTTCGTCTACCCTTTCAATTTCAATCTTTTCTCCTTTTTCGTCAAAAAGGCTGAAACCTTTCGGCAGTGTCCCTTCAAGTGCCAATTTCAATAAATTAGCTCTATTAGTGGGGACATCACCATCCAAGACAAGTTTGCTGGGAATTTTACCCATATTCATCACCGTCCTCAAATAGTTCTACCAGGAATAGCTTGGTTATAATAACATTTTATACAAAAAATGTCAACGTTTTTTCAAAAAGTAACCTCAGCCTGTTGGCTTGTTTGCTTTTTTGAACCTGGTTATATCCTTGGATACCGACTCCATCTCTTTAATACCCTTAAGGATATCTCTTTTTATCCTGTCGATCCTTACAGAAAAAGGGTCAAGTTGATAATTAAAACGTCTTTTCAGTTCTTTATTTTCAAATAATTTCATCAACGACAAGTGATCGCCGTTCAAATATATCGGCGATTCGTTGTTGCCGCCTTCGCCACTATAATAGTCAAGGTACGTTTTGCCGTTTTCTCTCCTTATTTTCTGCCTAAAGTCATCTCTTTCGTAGCCTTTCTTGCCGAAATTGTCTTCTTGCGTTTCCATCCTAGAACTCAGCTGAGACCACATCACATAGTGGTCCCTTTGAAAATCGGGGTACCTTGACGGATTACTTTGCATGCTTCTTTGTTTTTCCAGTTCACTTTCAGCCTTAGCCTTGGTTGACTTGATATCAACCGGCAACCGCCTTACGACGTAGCTGCCTTTTTCTAGCTCTTCGTCGGTCGCAAATCTGTATGCGCCATTATCGCCCAACTTGACGACCCTAGCCGCAAGAATCATGTCGATGCCGCGCGAATCGGCTTGATCGTCAGTCATAAATACGTCAATCGAATGCCTTCTCATGCCTCTTTTTTCTTCGTCATCTTGCAAACCGGCAATCAGGCCCAAAAAACCGTTTTCATGCCGCATGCCCTCGATGGCTCCAAATACTTTTTCTTCGAGTTCACCGAGATTGCCGTTAAGAACGTTTATATTATCCAGCCCTTCGATGTCCGCAGCGATCGAAGAATTTGAAGATGTAATATAGCCAAAGGCATTCTTTAGTTTTCGAAACACAAAACCAACGCTATTATTTTCAGGCCCTGCAATATCCATATATTCTTTGATCATGTTATTCAGCTTGATGATGTAGTTTGTTTTCAGGCAATGTTTGACGTTTTCATAATCGTCCTGGTTCATGCCTATACTGCTATTAACAGTACGCAAATGACTGCCGTTATTGGCTCGCTGGTATTTGTTCATTTTATCTTTGAACGTGTTATAAATCTGAGCCAAATAATAGACGTTGTCGCTGCCATCAGGATTAGTCTCGTTTACCTCAACCAAAAAGTTTGATTGGTTTTTCGTCAAGAAGCTTCTGCCGTTATTTTCGGTCAAATCTTTTAGCATTTCGGCCGCGATATAATATCCGAAGGCGCATTCACCGACCTGTTCGGTCAGGTTCAAATTGCTTTCCATGTCGACCTGACTTAGATCCAGTCTAGCCAAAGGAGATCTATCCTGCGATTTGTCTCTCAGATTAATTAAGCCGTATTTACGCTTTAGCAGATTAATCTTTGATCTGGTCTCGTTGTCTTTTGCGGACTCAGCGCTTTCCAGGCACCCGCTCAAAGCTACTTGTGATAATTTATTCCTTTGTTCGCCCGTGCCAGGATCCTCGCCATTAGCCAAGCAATCAGACTCGCTGTGTTCCGCCGGAGTTTCATCGATTGTTAATTCTGGGTTTATCATGCGCAGTTTTTGTTTTGAATATGTTACATATTAATTTAGCATATTTTTGATTAAAAAGCAACCTTATATAAGGGTAAGAAAAAGAGCCCTATAAATAGGGCCCTAAAGCGAATAAATATTCGCTGCTCAAGTTTTTTGCCGCAGAGCTGCGGCGGGAGTGCGGTTAGTTTTCTTCAACGCAGTTGAAAAATATACCACCGTTCTTGCGGATAACTACGAAAAGGAAATACCAATTATCCAAAGCAGGGCTCTGTGAAGCGCCGGCAATCAGATAGCCGTCTCTTCTCTTCTTTCCATTCTTGCGAAGACTTGATACGTACTTTTCGAGAGTTTCCGTGTCAATTTGGTCATCGCTGATGTCGAAACGAATAACGGTCGTCGGTCCTGGATAACCTAATCTAGGGCTCATTTCGCGTTCGCGACGTTTTCTCGATGAGATAGTCAGCGGTCCGTCATATTTGACAATGTGCCCAATATAAAATTTTATTTCATTTAGGGCCCAGGCGACCGCCTCGTCGTTGGTTTCCGTTTCCATGTTTTTTAAGATAATACTTTCCTCCATTCTCGTTTCACCTCCTAAAGTCCAAGAAGTTGGGACTACCGAGTTAGGCTTAGCTAAGTCCTTCAACTTTATGAGGAGCATCCTCATAGTTGATTTCGTAGCCGTTGCTGCTGATACCGGTCGGTACGACGAACTTCAAGAAGTTCATATATCTGGCTCCGCAAGGAGTAGATACCTCAACATCTGCAATCCCCGCCGAAACGGCGTGTGCAAATTCTGGGACCAAAGTTAGTATTTCGGTATGCCTCGCAAACGGTTCGACCAAATCGAATCTGTTAGCCGCAAGGATCACGCCGGCATACAAGCCTTTGTTGATCAGCTCGACAATTTTTTCGATCGGAGTATGGACATCGTATCCATTTTCGACAACTATGGCGGCATCGCCGCCTGTTATTTTTTCGAGCTCACGGATTTCAGCATCACATCTAGGTAAATCACCCAAACATAGGAAATAGTATTTATCCATTATTTTTCACCCCCTACTTTTGTCCACGTCATACAACGGGCAACATATATAATACAACTTTTGGTTGCATTAGTCAATGTAATCGCCTAGAGAGTGTCTCGGTTCGCTAAGTATGGGCGTAAAACGGTTGGGATATTCACCTTTCCATCAACCGTTTGGTTATTTTCGATAATAGCGATCATGATGCGGCCCAGCGCGAAAGCCGTGGCGTCATTGGTATAAATCAGTTCCAAATCACCCGATCCGCGACGAACGCGGGTGTTCAAACGGCGCGCCTGATAATCGGTCATATAGTCGGCCGTGTGGGTTTCGCGGTATTTATCTTGACCTGGCAGCCAGACTTCGATATCAACACCGCTGGCGTTAGGTTTACCGATATCAAAAGTACACTTCCTAAGCACCCTGTACGGTAAATTCAGCTGTGTCATCAGATATTCTTGAACGGCCGAGAAAAACAGATGTTCGTTCAGACCATCCTCTGCCGTCGTAAAGCTTTCCATTTCCAGTTTGTCGAACTGATGCATTCGAAAGATACCTTCCATATCTTTACCATAAGTACCGGCCTCGCGGCGGAAGCTGGTCGCATAGCCTAAATAGCGGCACGGCAGGTCCGCTTCGTTGAATATTTCATCGGCGTGCATACTGCCTAATACATGTTCGGCGCTGCCCTGCAGCCACAAATCGTCGCCGTCCAGTTTATAACGATCGTCACGCGGTTCAAGCCTGTCCATAGCGTCGTAAAGGTCAGTGCGGATCATATATGGCGGCAAAATCGGCACGAACGGCTTGGTTGACATTTTTAGACCTGTGCCTTTGATAATTTCGGCAATTTTAGCCTCGTCGGTCAAAGTATCGATGGTGAATTGGATGATAGCGAATTGCAGTTTGACCATGTCGCCTTTGATATAGGCAAACCGGCTGCCGGCAACCTTGGCGGCGCGTTCTTTGTCCAGCCAGCCACGGCAATTTGCGATTTCAGCGTGATTTTTAGGCGTAAAGTCAAATTTCGGGATTTCGCCGACGGTTTTAGTGACGACACTCTCGTCTTCGCTTAATCCTACCGGCACATCGGCAAGCGCCATGTTAGGTACTTTTTTAAGCAATGCCAAGTATTCGGAATCAATCTCTTTCAATCGCGGTTCGATAGCCGATAACTGTTCCTTTATTGCTTTACCCTCGGCAATCAACCCCGCGCTCGGGCGCGTTCCTTTTGTCTGCGCAACGTTGTCATTACGTTTCTGACGCAAGCCGTCAACTTGGGTTCGCAAGTCACGACGATCGGTGTCTAACTTTATTAGTTTTGCGACATCAACGTCATAGCCTTTATTACGGGCATTCTGTTGCACCGCTTCGGCATTGTCACGGATAAATCTAATATCTAACATGACATTATTGTAGCAGACTTCGCAAGGGATGCGTTACCAGCCGCCTCCACCGCCGCCTCCACCGCCTCCTCCGGAAGAACCGCCGCCGCCCGAGCCGCCGGTGCCGCTGCTAGTAGCCGACCCGGACGAAAAACTAGATAACGACGAGCTGAATTCAGAGGCACTGAATGTCGAAGCACCGACAAACCAAGCCGGCTGGACGCCTTGTTGCTCGTAATAATTGCCGAGTACCTTAGTCCATTCTTTTTCCTGGCCGAAAAGCACGGCATAGGGCAAAACTCTTTCGTATAAATGAACCAGCTTGGCTTTGTCATTAGTATCAATAGGGGTTTTTTCGGCACCCTGAGGGCTTTGCAATACCTTCAACCTGTCCTCTTCGCCTATTTTTATATACAGTTTAAGGCCCTTCAGATAATCCGACAGCTCCCTGCCCTTTGCAGATAAAGGTTTCAACGAGAATACTATTGCGATAACAGAAAAAACAATGATAAAAATCATTACCAACGCCGCTTCAGAATAGCCGTAATACAAGATCATATTCTCGCTTAATAAGTAGTTCGCGACAAACAACATAACAGACATTAAAACGGCCAAACCGAACATTTTTAACTTCAGCTTATTGACATCGATATAATATCCGGCGTCGTCAACCGCTTGCTCAAACGCGTCTTTGGCGGATTTGATGCCCGCTATCAGAGTTGGGTTGTATTTGTTAGGATCGATTTCACAAGTAGCACCCACTTGGCCGCCTTCGTAAAACAAGGCACCGATGGCCGCTTGTTCATTTTGGGTAATGTTTTGGTCAGATACCAGCTCCAAAGTGTATTTGTGACTTTGCCACCACTTTTTCTCGTGCTCGATTATCTTTATTTTATGGCGGACTGCCAAATCGACTATCGTAGCCGCTACCCAGGTGTTGGACTTATTAAGGATAATCGACGATATCGGCACGTCGGCGTCTTTGGGCGGCAGGTATTCGGGAACGATAGCATGAGTACTAGGAGCACTTCTGATCTTTATGAATCTTAGGTACAGAATAAAGAATAGGACGACGATACTGACAACGACTAGGAATATCGCAAAGTATTTGGCGTTAATCTCGGCGTATGTTTCTTGGTACGGTGAAAAAGTATTGGCCTTGAAACCGACGGCAATCGTCATGTTCCCGCCGGCAAGCAATCTGGATGCGCTGGCCGAAATAACGTCATCGTGTGACCTTGTGATTTCGCAACGATCGGTCGAACCGCTGAAACCGTAATAACAAGCCATTTTGCCGCTCAAAGAATCGGCCAGACCAGAGCCAAGGTGCAACCTGGCCGTAACGCTGACAAAGGGTTGAGACCATCCGGTCCCGTTAGTGTCCCAGTAAAATTCGTCGCCGTTTATGTCGGCAAAGTATTTGGTTACGTCACGCTGGGTATAGGTAATCACGTAGGTTTTCGAACCGTGAACGTACGTATCCGCATTGCCAATCCTCAGGACAGTAAAAAAACCGCTCCGGCGCGTCGAAAATTCCAATCGACCGCCCGATTGGTCCCGGACCGATTCGATTTCAACGTTCGTCTTGTGACCGTCGTAGGCAATCGGTATCGCCCTCTCGATTCCATGATTTTGATCATAGTCGGGAAATTCGGCCGTAATTCGTTCGACTGTTTTAAGAGTTGAACGGCCGTCGTTATCTTTGTCCAGATAATAATCGGCCTGAAAATCGCTGATAATAAAATTATTTACCGAAGAATCCGAGTCGTCCGAAGCATTCACGACATTCGGACCGATAATAATCAAAGATAATACGAATGATAATATAAACCCCAAGAGAATTTTTTTATTCATAGGGCAATTATAGCAAAACATGTTTCACGTCACCCGCGGATTGTTTTCTCTATAAACTAATATTAGGGTAAATTTCGCGGGTCGTCGCGTCGATTTCGGAGCGCAATTGCGGGAAAGGCACGCCTTCGCGGGCGGTCACGCCCTCGAATACCCAAAATACGCGTTCGCTGTAGCCCCAGCCGCAGGCCGGCGGCATGCCGTATTCCAGCATCTCGACAAAATCGATATCCAGCATCATAGCCTCGCTGTCCCCTGCTTCGCGCATTTTTTGCTGCTCGACGAAACGATTCAACTGATCGATCGGGTCGTTTAGTTCTGAAAATCCATTGCCAAGTTCGGACCCGGCAATAATCGGTTGGAATCGTTGCACGATTCTGTCATCATCTTGGTTCGCTTTGGCTAAGGGGCTAATAAATTTCGGCGTGTTAATCAGCCAAACCGGTCCTACGACGTCTTTGCGAATATTTTTCCATAGTTTATCGATACTGCGAGCCCGGCTGTCGGTTTGTTGGACTTCCAGTTTGTTATCGGCCAAAGCTTTTTTAATGTCTTCCATCGGGCTGTCGTGAACGTCAATGCCGTATCTGTCTTTTATGACAGTGGCGTAATCCCACACTTCCCAACTTTTAGCCATGTCAACGTCTTTGCCGTCCAGATTGAATTTCAATGTACCGAATGTCTTGTCCAACACGTAACGGTACATGTCTTCCATCAGTTTCATACCGTCGTGCCAATCGGCAAAAGCCCAATACCACTCCATCGCCACGTGTTCCGGCAGATGTTCTTCGCTGTAGTTTTCATTCCTAAAACGCGGGCCGATATCATAGACCTTTTCATAACCTGCCCCGATCAGACGCTTCAGCGGTAATTCATGGCTGATGCGCAAATAAAAATCCTGATCCAGCGCGTCCATGTGCGTCATGAACGGGGTTGCGTCAGCTCCGCCGGTCGTGTGTTCTAGCACCGGTACGTTGATTTCCAAAAAGCCTTTGTCGTTCAAAAAGTCACGCGTCGCTTGCCAAAATTTACTGCGCCTGATAAACCGGTCGCGCACATCCTGGTTGACGTTGATATCGACGTAGCGGCGGCGCAGGCGCTCTTCTTTATTCGTGAAGCCTTCAATAGCGTTCGGCATCGGGCGAAGCGATTTTGCAATCAAACGCAAATCCGTCACTTCGACGGATATCTCGCCGGTCTGGCTTTTAATGACCTTGCCGGTCGCTTCGACGAAGTCGCCGGTATCTAACAGCGGCAATTCGGCCATGCCGATGCGGTTACCGGCTGCGTCCAATTCTAATATGGCATCTTTTCGTAAAAACAGTTGGATTTGGCCGCTGAAATCTTTGATGACGATAAATGCCAATTTGCCGAATTTGCGGATACCCGTAATCCGGCCGGCAACCGTGACAGTCTGGCCTTCGATATCATCAAATTGGGCCGCGATGACGGACGCATCATGAGTCCGATGCGATTCGGCCGGATACGGATTAATACCCAAATCCTTCAAATCTTTAAGCTTGCGCAGCCGCTCATCACGAAAATCTTGTAGTGTCGCCATTTGCTAAATTATAGCATAATCTCGCGGTTAGGTTATTTATGAGCATCTGCCATATACCTATTAATGACACCCTGGAGGCCAAGTCTGACAAGGCGCCGGGGCCCTTGTTCAGACCTGGCGTGAAGCAGTGTCTTTAATAGGTATATGGCTAAGGCGAACAAAAATACGCTTAGCTGACGCTGACGATTTCGTAGGTAACGTCGCCTTTTGGCGTTTTGATAGTAGCCGTATCGCCTACCTGCTTGCCGTATAAAGCCAGTCCGATTGGCGATTGGTCGCTGATTTTTCCTTCCAACGGATCGGCTTCGACCGGTCCGACGATTGAATAGATTACGTTCTTTTTGCCGACTTTCAGCTCGACTCGGCTGCCGATTGAAATCTTTGAATTTTTGCCGTTCTTGATGATCTCGGCATTTTGCAAGATGTCTTCGATTTCGGCGATGCGAGTCTCGACGATACCCTGCTCTTCGCGGGCAACGTCGTATTCGGCATTTTCGCTTAAATCACCAAAATCGCGGGCTTCGGCGATTTTTTCGGCTATTTCGCCGCGGCGACCTTTTAGGCTGTCGAGTTCGTCCTCTAGTTCTTTTCTGCCGGCAGCGGTAATTTTGTACATTTTTTTCATTAACTTAGGTTCCTCTTCTTATCATAAATGGTGCTTTTTGAAGCACCACGCGCACTACATATAGCGCAAATCCCACACATTTTTCTATTAGCTAGCTAAGTTTAGCAAGCAGCTGCTCGGCTGTCAACAATGTTTTTTGTCCGTCTTTGCGAGCGGTCAGCTCGACTACGCCGTCATTTATCAGGCGATCGCTGACGGTTACGCGCCAAGGAATTCCGATAAGTTCGCTATCGGCAAATTTTTGTCCGGCGTGGACGTCGCGGTCATCATATAACACCTCGATTCCTTTGGTTATTAGCTCGTCATATAATTTGTCCGCGATTTTGACGGCTTCTTCGCCGCCGATTCTGACCAAATAGACCCTGTACGGTGCAATGTTTTCGGGCCAGACCAATCCCTTGTCGTCGGCGAATATCTCGGCGATTACGCCCATCAGACGGCTGACGCCGATGCCGTAACAACCCATAATGATAGACTGCTTTTCGCCTTTTTCGTCGGCGTAATAAAGCCCCAAAGCGTCGGTATATTTGCTTTCCAGATGGAAGGTGTTGCCTACTTCTACACCCTTTTTCTCGACCAGATTGTTCCTATCCAGGCCAAGTTTTTCCAGGTTTTCATCGGTCATGATTTCTTCGTTTATGGCAATCCGTTTGGATTCGTCGACATAAATCGTGTCTTCGCCTACTTCGCTGAGCGTTTGGAATTCATCCGAGAAACGAGGCGTAAAAATCCCGCCGTCGGCATAGGTCCGATATGTGATATCGCCCAACCCCAGCCGGTCGTAAACCCTAAAATACGCCCTGACTACTTTCTCGTATTCCTCTAGGTGCTGGTCCTGATCGCGGCAAAAGGAGTACATGTCTTTCATCAGGAATTCGCGACCTCGCAGCAAGCCGCTTTTAGCCCTCAATTCGTTTCGGAATTTGCTTTGGATCTGATAGACCGAAAACGGCAGGTCTTTATACGAACTGACATATTTACTAACTGCATCGACGATCGGTTCTTCGTGAGTCAGGCCAACGCCTAATTCGGTGCCGTTTATCAATTTGGTCTTGAACCAATTGTCGACTTTCTTGTCATCCCAGCGGTCGGTCTTTTCCCAGATGTCTTTCGGTTGTAACGCCGTCATCATTACTTCCTGGCCGCCGACGGCATTCATCTCTT
>JAXDCN010000066.1:0-10077 GCA_034677945.1 Saccharimonadales bacterium (SeqCode) | reverse complement strand
TTTGACTTTACTTCCTTGATGCTAATCGGCCGCAGACCTTGCTTTACCAAGGCGTCAATAGCGCTGGCACGATCAAGTTGTTCGATCGTTCCGTTAACCGGTGATTTTTTGTCATCGACTGCAACGTAAGAAAATGTTGCCATACTATTCCTTCGTTACCCTTATTACTTCTTGTATGGTTGTTTCGCCGCGAAGAGCTTTGATTAAGCCGTCGACTTGCATCGTGACCATGCCTTCATCGATAGCCTTTTCGCGAATATCATTGCTGGTCGCATTGCTGACAATTAATTTTTGGATAGAAACCGAATTGGTCAATACTTCGTAAATACCGACGCGCCCCTTGTAGCCGCTCAATGCGCCGTTATCATTATCGTTAGTGTCATTTCGCCACAAAGTTTTTATGCCGTGTTCGTCGGTGCTAAGAGGAGTGTCTCCGCCTACGCCTTCGGCGGCGGCTCTTTTCTCAAGTTCGTGGATATAACTGAAATCTTGACCGGGTTTTAGATTGAACATGCGTACGACCATCTGTTTTTCTTCTTCGCTTGGTATATAGCTTTGACGGGTTTCGTGCCGCAGTCTGCGCACGAGTCGTTGTCCGACGACGATTCGAACGATACTGGCAATAAGAAACGGTTCGATGCCCATATCCAAAAGTCGCGGCAAACAGGTCGCGGCATCATTGGTGTGAAGCGTGCTAAAAACCAAATGACCGGTTAAAGCCGCTTGAACGCCCAAATCGGCAGTTTCACTGTCGCGAATTTCACCGATCATAATAATGTTGGGGTCTTGTCGAAGAAGCGCCCTGAGGCCGTTGGCAAAGGTCATGCCGGCTTTGACATTAGTCTGGGTCTGATTAACGCCCGGTATCTTGTACTCAACCGGGTCTTCTACGGTCGAGATGTTCACGTCCGGGGTGTTAAGGATGGTAAGCGCGCTGAACAAGCTGGTCGACTTACCGCTACCGGTCGGACCAGTGATTAAAATCATACCGTTAGCTTCGGTCAGGGATGCATTCATCGATTCTAGTGATTTGCCCCAGTAACCTAATGCCTCTAGTGATACGGCTTCATTCGATTCATCCAAGATACGAATCACGACTTTTTCGCCGTCAGAAACCGGCAGCGTACTAACACGAAGGGCGAATTGTTTGCCGCCGACCTTGATTTTGAAGCGCCCGTCTTGGGGGACACGGCGTTCGTCGATTTTTAGATTGCTTAGGATTTTGATACGACTGACAAGAGCGTTTAGTACATTGCTAGGTAGACGGTTGACTTCTTTTAGGACGCCGTCGATTCGGTAGCGGATTTGGACAAAGCCTTCACGCGGTTCAATGTGAACGTCACTGGCGTGTGAACGGATCGCGTATTCAAGCAATAACTTGATGGTCTGGGCGACGGGCGAATTATCGGCAAAATCCTGTTCGTTGACTTTCTCGTTCTCGGTATTGTCGGCGCGTTGAATATCGATGACCTCGTTTAATTCTTGGTCGACGTCTCCGCGGTAGGCTTCCAGGGAATCAATGATGTTCGTGTGAGTGGCGATATATATCTTGGTGTTGGTGCCAAGTTCTTTTACAAGGAAGTTGACCGCTTGGACGTCATCCGGGTCATCCATTGCTAAATGACATGTACCGTCCGGATCGATCTTGAACAGGATAGCATTGTATTGGCGGGCGATATGTTCGGGGATCTTGGTCAGCACGTCCGACGGAATATCATGTGCATCGAGTTCGACGTAAGGGATTTGGGCATATTCGGCGAATGCCTTGGCGGTAGTTTTTTCATCTATAATTTCATTCTGAAAGGCGACTTCTTGGATTGAGCGTTTTGAACTAGACCCTTCCGTTTTAAGGGCGTCGATTTGCTCTGCAGTAGCCACACCACTGCGTAAAAGCAATTTTTCCATTGTAACATCAGGAATACGCATACTGCTTGTGCCTATTGTAATCTACGGATTTAAAAAACGCCAGATGATATAATATTTCGTAATGATTCTAGAGGTAAAAAATGTGGATGATATGACTGCGCTTGGGGAAGCGATTGGACACATGCTTAAAGGCGGCGAAGTAATTGAGCTGATCGGCGATGTCGGATCAGGAAAAACAACTTTGGCAAAAGGCATTGCTACAGGGTTAGGGATTGAAGAAAACGTTCAAAGTCCATCTTTTACCATCAGCAAACTATACAAGGGCCGCGATAATGTCACCTTGGCTCACTATGATTTCTATCGGCTTAATGAGCCCGGCATAATGGCTAGCGAATTGGGCGAGACTGTTGCCGATCCGAATACGGTCACGGTCATCGAGTGGGCTGAAGCCGTAAAAGGTATTTTACCTGATGATCGGTTGTCGGTCCGGATTGCAGCTGTGTCCGACTCTGCGCGGAAGGTGTCTATCAGTGCCGGTGGAGATATCAGCAAAAAAATGGAGGATAATTTAATCAAATGATACTGCTTCTTGATACCAGTACGCAAAAATGCAAATTGTCCATTATCGACGGCGATTGGCGCCAGGACACCGAATGGCAGGCGGACAGGGATTTGGCAAAACATTTGCTGAAATTTCTTTTTGAGACTCTTCAAAAATACGGCAAAAGCTGGTCCGACGTCACGGCTATCGGCGTCTTTCAGGGTCCGGGCAGTTTTACCGGACTTCGCATAGGTCTTACCGTGATGAATACGTTTGCCGATGCGAATCATATCCCGATTGTCGGCGGACAAGGTGATAATTGGCAGGACGAGGCGCTCGCCAAACTTAGCGACGGTATTAATGAAAAAATCGTTCTGCCGCATTACGGCGGTGAAGCAAACATTAGCGTTCCGAAAAAATAAAATATAGTGACTTAGTTGCTTGCGCCCTTGGCATAAAAAAGGTTACTATGTATATAGTCCATTTTCGGACTCTGAATAATTTTTGAAACCGATACCATAGGCTAACTGATTTTAATACGAGCTTATCCCTGATAGTAGTGAATTTCAGAGGTCTTGGCGAGGAAAGGATAAAACATGCTAGAGAGTATTATTGCCGTAGTAATTGGGGCATTTGTTGGAGTTGGCGGGACAATCGTCTACGAAAAACGTCTTCAAACTACCAGTAAATCAAAATTAGAAAAAGAAATCGCGGCCGCAAAAACCAAAGCCAGCGATATTCTGTTGAAGGCGAAGGATGAAGCGTTAAGGCTAGAAAACGAACGCCGAAAAGAATGGAAAAAGACCGAAGATAGATTGGCCGAGCGTGAAACAACTCTTGATAAGAAAATCGATGAGCTTGATAAGCGTTCTGAAAAACTGCGCGGCGAAGAAAGAGACGTTGAGGATTTGAAAAATGAAATCCGCGATATTCGTACCAAGCAGCAGGACAAGCTTGAAAAGATTGCCAAATTGACCAAAGCCGATGCCGCGCAGAAACTGATGCAAATGACCGAACGTGACATCAAGCATGATTTGGTCGGCCTGGTTAATAAACTTCAGAATGACGCCAAAGAAGATGCCGAGGAAATCGCCCAGACTATACTTGTTACCGCTATGGAGCGTATGTCTTCCGAAGTGACTGCCGAACGCACCGTTACCGCCGTCAAGTTGGCCGATGAAGAAATGAAGGGGCGGATTATTGGCAAAGAAGGCCGCAATATCCAAGCTTTGCAACGAGCCACCGGCGTCGATATATTGGTTGACGACACGCCGGGTATGATAATTCTCAGTTCATTCGACCCGGTTCGCCGTCAGGTTGCCCGCATGAGCCTAGAGTTATTGATGAAAGACGGAAGAATTCACCCCGGCCGAATCGAGGAAGTCGTTGCCAAGGCCGAGAACGAAATTAACAAAGAGATTAATCGAGCAGGTGAAGATGCTGCTCGCGAGGTCGGAGTCGTTGGCATTCCAAAAGAAATGCTGCGCTTGCTGGGCGAGCTGAAGTTCCGTACAAGTTACGGCCAGAACGTTTTGATGCATAGCGTCGAAATGGCACATTTGGCCGGATTGATTGCCGAAGAAATCGGCGCCGATGTCCGCGTTACGAAAATTGCGACGTTGCTGCACGATACCGGCAAGGCAATCACGCACAAGATGGAAGGTAAACATCATCATATCGCTGCCGAACTGGCGCGCAAATACGGCATGTCCGAAGAAATCGCTCACGCTATCGAGGCTCATCACGATGACATAGAGGCTACGTCGCCCGAAGCTTTAATAGTCCGCGTTTGCGACTCGCTATCAACGGCTCGACCCGGTGCCCGTAATATAAGCGCCGAGAATTTTGTCGAGCGCATGCGTGATCTTGAGAACATTGCCCTTAGTTTCAAGGGTATCGACAAAGCCTATGCTATCAGTGCCGGCCGAGAAGTCCGCGTCATTGTCAGTCCGAAGGATATCGATGACCTGAGTGCGATTAAACTGGCCCGTGATATCGCCGTCAAAATCGAAAGCACGATGCAATATCCGGGTACTATCAAAGTCAATGTTATCCGCGAAACTCGCGCTATCGAGTTCGCAAAATAAAATAAAGCCAAATCTTTGGCGGGCGGGACGTTAAATGAAAATCGCCATCGTAAGTTCAACCTTTTTACCGACGGTAAACGGGGTATCTATGCATATCCAAAGTCTCGTCAAAGGACTTGAAGCCGAAGGCCATGACGTCTATGTAATCAGTCCAAAAAATGGCAAAGAACGTTTTTGTAAACACGACATACGCATCGCTTCGATATATAATCCGTTTTCAAAACTATACCCTCTATCACTAAACTCGTTTATACCGGACAAAATAAAAGACGTAAAATTCGATGTCGTTCATTTACATCATCCGGTCGGCGTATACGGTTTGGCCAAAAAAATCAGTCAGCGAAGCGGTTGCCCGATTGTTTTTACCAATCACACCCAGTATCTTGCCTACATTGATTACTACACGATTTTGTTTCGCGGGATAGCCAAAATATTTATGTTCAGGCGGCTTAAGAAACTTTATGGCGAAGCCTATGCGGTGTTGGGTTCGACTAATGATGTCAGGGACGGAATTTTAAAAATTAATCCGGCTGCCAGCGTTGAAGTCATACCGGTAGGCTTTGATGAATCGCGTCTCGAGTTATCCGATAACCCGGAAATTAGGAAACAGATCGGGATAGGAGAGTCCGACTTTTTAGCCTTGTATGTCGGCAGAGTTGCCAAGGAAAAGAACATTGACGCTTTGCTTGATGCTGCCGCTAGGACCGGCCGGAAATACCCTAACTTTAAATTAGCTGTAGCCGGTCCCGGAGATTATTTGACCGTTTCGAAGAAAACGATTCCGCCAAATGTAATCATACTTGGCAAACCAAAAGATGCTGATTTGGCCGCACTTTATAAACACTGCGATTTGTTTATATCTGCCAGCACCAGCGAAACATTATCGCTCACTTTCACCGAAGCTGCCTTTTGCGGCGCTCCGCTGCTGGGCATGGATTCCGTTGGTGTCAGAGATGTCGTCCAAGACGGCATAAACGGGCTGCTTGCCAAAGATTTGAATGATTTTGAGAACAAATTAGAAAGATTGATGAATGATAATCAGTTGCGGCAAAAATTCAGCAATAACGCCCATGAATCATCGATCAAATTTTCGGCAAGTTACAACCTGAAAAAGATTATCCGCGTTTATGAAAAGGCTAAAGGGCAAACAGCTTTTAATATTTAAGCATGTGCTCTATCATTAGTGGTAATGAGTAGATCGGAAATTCGTAAGGATTATTTCAGGGATGAATATGTGATTATCGCTCCGTGCAGGTCGAAAAGGCCTTTGGAAATGAAGCGTGCCGCGAATCAATGCCCAAGCGTTTGCCATTTTTGTCCGAAAGATTTCCATAACGAAACAGTGACCTATGCGGATTATAACGACGACGGTAACTGGGAAATCGTATCGGTGATAAACAAGTTTTCCGCCTTGGATAAGGACAATCCTGTCGCGTACGGTCAGACCGAGATAATAATCGAGACGCGAAAACACGGCCTGGACATCAATGATTTTTCGGTCAATCACATCGTACGAATTTTTAATGCTTATATCGACAGGTTCTTGACTCTTAGGAATATGGACGGAATCAAACATGTCATAATTTTCAAAAACGAGGGCGGCAAGGCGGGCGAATCAATCAACCACACGCATTCCCAAGTTTATGCCCTGCCGCTTTTGCCGAAAAAAATCGAGAACGAGGCCAGGGACTATAACAAATACCGTCTAGAGAAAGTAACCTGTCCTTATTGCGATATCATCAGGAAAGAAACCGACAAACCAAGAGTTATTTGGGAGGACGAGAATATATTCGTGCTGTCGCCATACGCTAGCGATTCGCCGTACGGTGTCTGGCTGATTCCAAAGCGGCATATAAGGGCGATTGACGAGCTTAGCCGCAGAGAGAAAGAATCGATCGCGATAGCGCTCAAGATCGTCTTGGATAAATTGGATAACTTCGGGATTGCCTATAATTACTTCGTCGAAAATTCTGTCAATAACGAGGATTATCATATGCATATAAAAGTAGCGCCTCGTCCAAACGTGTGGGCCGGCCTTGAGCTTGGCACCGGAGTTATCGTTAATCCGATTCCGCCGGAATATGCCGCCAAATTTTATCGCGGCCAAATTAATATCGACGCCGATCAAAATTTTTAATGCCGCGCCGCTATTGAATGATAAAATTAAACAATGGACATTAATCAAATCGAAGGTCTCTCCGCGGCGGAAGCGGCTGCCAGACAGCGTCAGTATGGCTATAACGAATTGCCGGACAAAAACAAAAAGAACATTTTAAAAATCATATACGGTCTTGCTACTGAACCGATGATTTTTTTATTACTGGCGACGGTCAGTATCTACTTTATTTTAGGTGACAAAAACGAAGCCTTTTTACTGCTGCTTTCGTTTTTTGGGATAATCGCGATTGAATTATACCAAGAAACCAAAACCGAAAAATCACTTGAGGCACTTAGAAACCTATCCAGCCCGATCTGCGACGTTATCAGGGGCGGCAAGAAATTAACTATTCCCGGCCGTGAATTAGTAGTGGGCGATATAATCATTCTTTCAGAAGGCAGCCGCGTACCGGCCGATGCTAAGCTGATATCGGCGGAAAATTTGAATATCGACGAATCGTTGCTTACTGGCGAGTCGGTTGCGGTGAACAAACATATTCGCAATATCAAAGATTTCAGGACCAATTCGGTATTCTCGGGCACATTAGTCGTAAAGGGTCATGGTATAGCCGAGGTTACTTCTATCGGCCAGTCGACCGAAATCGGAAAGATCGGCGTATCGCTGAAGGGTATCGAGACTGAAAAAACGTTGTTACAAAAAGAAGTCAACAAGGTGATAAAATTCATTGCGTCGCTGGCAATCACTGCTTCGTTATTACTGGTGTTAATTTTCTGGATTGGCAGAGGTGATTTTTTGCAGGGTATGTTGGCCGGGTTGACGCTCGCAATCGCAATTTTGCCCGAAGAATTCCCGATTGTCCTTACGATATTCTTGACGCTTGGCGCATGGAGGTTGGCAAAAAATAACATCCTAACCAGGCGGGCACATACCATTGAAACCTTAGGCAGTGCTACCGTGCTTTGCGTAGACAAGACGGGCACGCTGACGGAAAACAAAATGGAGGTAATCAGTGTTATCGATTTGTCCGGTGTTGAATACGGATCTGATTATGAAAAAGCCGCCGAGTTGATTAAATACGGTGTCCTAGCGTCGCAAAAAAATCCGTTTGACCCGATGGAAGAAGCCTTTATCGCCGCGGGCGCAAAAGTATACGGAAGCTTGGAAAAAATATACGAACATCAAAAAATCATCAAAGAGTATCCGCTTGAAGATGGTTCTTTGTCGGTCGTCAACGTTTGGGGCAATGGTGACAAATTATGCCGCGTTGCTATGAAGGGTGCGCCAGAGGCGGTATTCGAACTATGCGGGCTTGATGGTCCAGCCTTAGTCAAGGCTGAAGAGAATGTCATTAAACTGGCTTCTTCGGGCCTGAGGGTTATTGCGGTTGCTAGCGGCAAACCGCAAGAAACGATTCCCGACGAGCGCAAGAACCACGATTTTACTTTTCTTGGTCTGGTCGGGCTAGCCGATCCGATTAGAAAAGAGGCTCCTAGGGCGATTGAAATATGCAAGCAGGCAGGTATCAGAGTGGTAATGATAACCGGTGATTATCCAGAAACCGCGAAAAGTATTGCCGATAAAATCGGCTTGGATTCGAGCGGCGTGATGACGGGCGAAGAATTCGAAAGCTTATCGGAGGCAAAAAAGCGGCAGGTGATTAATCAAATTACTGTTTTTAGTCGTGTCACGCCGGCGAACAAGCTGACGATAGTGAAAACTTTGAAAAAAATGGGCGAAGTCGTTGCTATGACGGGGGACGGCGTTAATGATGCGCCGGCACTAAAGGCCGCACATGTCGGCATTGCAATGGGCAAAAGAGGTACGGACGTAGCAAGGGAAGCGGCCAGTATCGTGCTGTTGGATGATAACTTTGCATCAATCGTCAAGGGCGTTCGGTTGGGTCGCAGGATTTATGATAATTTGCGCAAGGCAATGTCGTATATTATTTCGATTCATATTCCAATCGCTGCTCTTTCTTTGATTCCGGCACTATTCAAGTGGCCGATTATGTTGATACCGGCGCATATCGTATTCCTGGAGTTTATTATCGACCCCAGCTGCACGATAATATTTGAAAACGAAAAAGAAAGCGCCGACATTATGAAGCGTAAACCGCGAAAACTGACCGATCCGATATTCTCAAGGAACATGGTTTCGGGCAGCGTAATCAAAGGCTTGTTTGTGGCTATCGTAGTGCTGATATCTTACAAGATATTTCTAGATTCCGGTTTTCCGGAAGGCAAAGCACGCGGTATAACGTTCATAATATTGATAGTGGCCAATATTTTACTGATTCTAGGTATTTCAGGCAGTCAGGCCAAGGCCGATATTTTGCATCGGGAAAATATTGCCATGCTGACGATACTGCTGGCAACCTCGTTATCATTGATTGCCGTATTTAATATTCCTTTTTTGAGAGAGCTTTTCTTGTTCAGCCCGCTTTCGTTACCAGAGGCTTCTATAGGAGTATCTATCGGGATATTCTCAATTCTGGGGATCATTCCGCTTCGGGCGTTGGCTGAGAAACTAAAATAATCCATAGCAAAGCTTGGATTATTGAAGTTCATGATAATTTTGGTGGGGTATGACGGTCTCGAACCGCCGACCTCAGCAATGTGAATGCTGCGCTCTAGCCAACTGAGCTAATACCCCATAATAGGTCATTCCCCTGATTATGAATGAACATTATATTTTAGGTATTGTTTCGGTTGGCCAGAGCGCAGACGCTTTTATGATCTTGCCGCCTACGGCTGGGCCAACTGAGCTAATACCCCATTCTCCATCAGACATATTACCACTATATCATCTGGCATCTTTCAAGTGATAAGATTCTTTGACCCAATCTAACAGTTCGTCATCGATTTCGTTCGCTGAGTGCAAATTGATGCAAATTTTATAGCTGGTTCCAGATAAGGGGACAGATTGTTTTACGCGTGAGCTGCCTACGGCTCGATTCAAAGAAAACCTGATTTCCAGACGGTCTTTTTTAGGCAAAGCCGCCAAAAAATCGTATTTTCCGAAAAGATGAATACAGCACGGGATTGAAATGATTTCAGCTGTGCCTATGTATCGATTAATTTCTTTTACGAGCGAATCGAATATTTTTTTCGCTAGATCTTTATTATTAAAATGTTCATCCAGAGGTTTTTTATGACAACTATGAACTTGGCCATGTTTTTCGAAAATCCTGTCACATTTTGGACATCTCCACATAATACTATTATACCAATAGATATTTCAGGAAATATTGGTTTCCGTCTTGAAGATGCAATTTAGTCCGTCAGCTTTATTGTAATGGAGTTGATTATGGCCGTTTTTAATATATTACAAATATAAAATGGTGGAGTATGGCGGAGTCGAACCGCCGGCCTCAGCAATGCGAATGCTGCGCTCTACCAACTGAGCTAATACCCCATGTGTATGTTAATCCTATTGTGAATGAACTTAACCTTGTGTGCAATAAT
>JAXDCN010000065.1:0-20059 GCA_034677945.1 Saccharimonadales bacterium (SeqCode) | reverse complement strand
ATAACACTTCACTAAAAAACGCCGCGCTAATTATCTGTTTGATTGCTGCGGCCGTGGCTTGGCGCATCATTAACCACACCTACAATTTTGCACCGAATTTGGAACTTGTTACGACCGCTAGTGTTCTAGCGGCCGTCGCAATCGGCCTTAGAGGTGCAATAATCGTACCTATCGCATCGATGGCAATATCTGATGTTATCATCGGCAATACTTCGATCTTTGTCTTTACCTGGAGCTCTTTCGCCATAATCGGCGCATTAGCGATTCTATTAAAGAAATTGAACGACAAACCAGCAAAACAAGTCCTTTGTTCGATCGGTTTCGCAGCCGGCAGTTCGTTCTTGTTTTTCCTAATAACTAACTTCGGCGTCTGGGCCGAAGGCTGGTATCCGGCAACCTGGGCCGGTTTGGTCAGCTGCTACACGCTTGCGATACCGTTTTACCGCACCATGCTGATCGGCAATCTGATATTAGTGCCAACGGCCGTTGCCGCCTGGCAACTGGTCAAAGCCCGTCAGGCAGCTAAAAGTTCAGTAGTCGATTCCCTTGTTCGCAATTAATTTGTCGTCAAAATGATGTTTCAATTTGGTCATATCGGTAGCGATATCTACCTTATCGATTAGTGACGTCGGAAAATTACGCCCGGTCAGGCAAAGACTGGTTTTGGGGTGCTTGTCATCGATCAATTTGTTCAAATCGTCTACCGTCAGCAACCCGTCATGAACCGCGTTATTAATCTCATCACAGACAACCAGTTGAAAATCACCGGAAACAGCTGACTCGTAGGCAAAATCATAAGTACGCCTTGCTTCTGCAAGGTGTTCTTGTTTAGTAGACTTCGAGCTCAATTCGCCCGCCTCAAAAAAACCAAGCCCGCCTTTGTAGAACGTCAGTTCGTCCTTGAATACCGGCTTGATAGTCTTGATAAAATTATGTTCGCTGACATCCCACAATTTAATGAATTGCACGAATGCAACTTTCCAACCGGCCCCCAAAGCTCTTATTAATAAACCTAGCCCGGCGCTGGTCTTTCCTTTGCCGTCACCTGTATATGCAATGACGACGCTGTCTTTTTGTTTGAAATCCTCAAATGCCATGTTTATAGTATATGACAGAAGCAGCCCGGTACACAGAAAACGGGCCCCTAAAGGTGCTATCAATATAACCAAAAATAATTTATACTTCTATTAGCCTAATCGGAATGAGATACATGACGAAGACTAAAAAAAATATATTCAGAAAATCTGCCGAAGCTCCGGCCGCGTTGCTTGACAAAACAATAAACATCACCAAAGGCGTCGGCCAAAAAATTCAATCAGGCAAAACCATCCAAAGATCAAAAGATTACTGGCGCACGTTAGGGCCCGGTTTAACTACCGGCGCTTCGGACGACGACCCTTCTGGAATAGCAACCTACTCTCAGACCGGCGCCAAATACGGTTTCAACTTGTTGTGGCTGGCTGCATTCACCTTCCCTCTTATGGCGGTCGTCCAGGAAATGTGCGCCCGCATTGGACTGGTTACCGGCAGCGGTCTGGCGACAAATATCAGAAAACATTTTTCACGTAAGGTTTTATACGTTTCCACTTTGCTGTTATTCGCGGCCAATACCTTCAATATCGGCGCTGACTTAGGTGCCATGACGAAAGCGATTCAATTGCTTTACCCGACTTGGGACTTTGCCTATGTCGTGATTATTTTGACGATAATCACTCTTTGTCTACAGATATTCACGCCTTACGAGCGCTACGCCAAGTACCTAAAGTGGCTGGCGTTAGTTCTGTTTTCATATGTTGCCTCGGCTATTCTAGCAAATCTGAACTGGGGTGACGTTTTGAAGCACGCCGTAACACCCAGCCTTGACTTCAGCAAAGAACAGTGGCTACTAATCTGTGGTATTTTAGGAACGACTATTTCGCCTTATCTATTTTTTTGGCAGACTTCGCAAGAGGTCGAGGAAGCTATCAGCCGAGGCGAGACGACTATAGCGCTTAGAAAAGGCACTAACAAAGAGCAAGTCCATCAAATGCGCGTTGATGTCTGGTCGGGAATGTTCCTGTCTAACCTGGCGATGTTTTTTATCATCGCAGCCTGCGGCGCGATTCTATATCCAAACGGTATCACGAACATCGATTCGGCTGCCCAAGCCGCCGAGGCCTTGCGGCCATTCGCCGGCGACGCGACCTATTTCTTGTTCGCCATAGGCATCATAGGTGTTGGTATGCTGGGTATTCCGGTGCTAGCCGGGTCCAGTTCGTATGCTATTGCCGAGAGCTTTAAATGGCAGGAGGGGTTAAGTAAAAAACTGCGCCAAGCTTACGCTTTTTACGGCATCATTATCATTTCGATGATCATCGGTTTGGTTATTAATTTCATTGGCCTTAACCCGATCAAGGCCCTGATTTACGCAGCCGTCGCTAACGGAATAGTCGCACCGATGGTCCTGATTCCTATAGTTTTAATCAGCAGCAACAAAAAAATCATGGGCGAATGGGTAAACAAGCCTCTGACCAAATGTATCGGCTGGGTTGTGGTCGGCATCATGTCCCTTTCGGGAATTGCCGCGATTATTTCACTATTTTGACGATTTCCGGCCGGTTGTCAGGCATGTATTTATAGTAAGAAACTCTGTTGATTTCCATTCGTGCCGGTAATGCCGATCCATCAACGCCGTCTGGCGGGAATTGCCTATATTTCTCGCCGCCCCACGCACCACCTAAAGCAAGATTAGCTACGAAATTAAAGGGTCGGTCATAAGGCCATTGATCGTTTTTGTACGATTCTTTTTTATCAACGACATAATATGGTTTACCGTCGACGTAAAAAGTCAGGTTCTTGGGGGTCCACTCAAAACCGTATGTATGAAACTTTTCATAACAATCAGGTATTTTAACGGTCGAAAAATGATCAACGTCATCAGGGTCTTTTTGTGAATGAGCAACCGCATAGACTACATTCGGTTCAAAGCCGACTGCTTCGATTATGTCAAGCTCACCGTTTTTACGTGGGTTTGCCGGGTCAAAATCGTCGTCAGGATTATTCTCTTGATTCACTGCGCTAAGCCAGACTGCAGGCCAAGTACCAACGCCTTTTGGTAATTTCGCTTCAATTTCAAACTTACCGTATTTAAATTCTTGCTTACCCTGGGTGTCAATACGTGCTGAAGTGTATTTGTAGCCGTCGACTGCTTCGTTATGGGCTTCAATAATCAATACGCCATTTTCGATTCGAATATTTTTTGGGTTGCCCGTGTAATATTCTGCCTCGCTGTTAGCCTCTGGGGCACCTTCGTATATATTCCATTGTTTATCATCAAGTTGATTATTAGGGCTATTATCAAAATTTTGTTCCCAAGTCGGAACATTGCTGAAATATTCGCCATTAATGCCCTTAACGGGTGTGATTTCTTGGAATTGTTCGGCAGATGGCGCTTTATTTTCAGAGTCTTCAATTACAGGTTTCGGTTGATCAAGAACATGTACGTTCTTACAGCCGGGCATAATTAACGAAGCACCCATAACCAGTGCTAGCATACTTTTTTGCGCAGCACTATAACGGGCCCGTTTTTCGGGCTTATTCTCGTGTGTAAACACATAATTTTGTTCTGGATTATTATTCATACTATATCTTCTATTAACCTATATATTATATACTAAATATCAGTAAAATGCAATAGGTATTCCGCTTTTGCTTTTCGTCCTGTCAGGACTCATCAGCATGACTATTTCATTCATGGAAGCAATTTTGTAGACCGTACTCTAGGGAGCCTGTTCGGGCTCAAATAGAGTACACGTCTACGTGTTGTTAACTGATGTCTTAAATGAACGTGAGTTCGGTAACTTCTGTAAGTTGCCTCTCTGCGGAGGCCTTTTTGTTATTCCACAAAAACATAACTATGGAAATAACAGTGATAACCGCCATTATTAGCAGCCAGCAAAAAAGGATTTTCCAGGCTAAACCTAGAGCTTGCCTAAAAGCTATGCCGCCAAAGCCGCCGATAACGACTGCTCGGCCGATTGAATCACCTAATCCCATTTTTTTCACCTCCTTATAGCCTTTACCATGCTCGTTTAGGGCTACGGAAACTTAACCAGGCGCTGTAAATATACAGCACTTCACGATAAGTCGCATAGGCCTCGATAGGTAAAAGTGTGACAGCGAAAAAATACTGCCAGGGGTCTAGCTGGTCACCATATTTGGATAATTTGTATACTTGCATGAATACTATCACAAGTGGTAGCAGCAAATATATCGGAATGATCTGAATTGGTACACCAGACATAAAAACAGCTATATAGGCTGCTATCATTAACAGCCTCATCGGAAAATTAAGAATCAACAGAGTGACACCGAATGTGTCGTACCAGGAATTTTTTCGAATACCTCTTTCACGAATCACATCGATGGTGCCTCTGGCCCATCGAATACGTTGCCGCCATAACCCGCCGGGACCATTGAGTTTCAATGGTACGGCCGGCCATGAAATCATTTCGTGACAAGATTTTGTTGCCCAGCCCAAATCTTTCAGATTCAAGGTAAGCAAATAATCTTCCACTAAACAATCGTTGACCCATACAATGTCATCTCCTAAGCCCTTTTGGCGGTTAAGATCCCTTACTTCGCGAAGTGCCGACATCCGAAACAGACTTGCTGCTCCGGATAGCACTCTTGCCGAATTAAGGCTCTCGATACGCCATGCGTTTGATAAACTGTACTCAATATTCTGCATCCTCCACAAGAACCTCTCCCAACGCGTCGCGTCAGGTTTAAGCGGCATAGTCCGGCAAGCCGAACAAATACCTCCGGTTTTGGGCTCTCGAGCAAATTTCTTGAGCCCTACCTCGATAATACGTTCATGGACAATCGTGTCACCGTCCATATTAAACACAAAATCGATCTCTTGATCATCAATCAAAGCGAAACCGTAATTCAACGCACCGGACTTTAGGTAAGGATTCTTACCCATATCTACAAGTCTCAAAATTTCGGGACCGTAGATATTCTGTAGATCTTTTACGATTTCTACGGTTCGATCCGTACAGTTATTTGCAATAACCAGTACATACTCGAACCTACAGGTCTGAGACATGAGCGAACTAATAGTACGCTCGATGTTTTCTTCCTCGTTATATACCGGCACAAGTGCCACTACACGAGGGGGCGACTGCTTCATTGAAGCCACGCGAATGTTTTCCATCATTATGGCTGCCAAGCGTGGGCGTTTTGACACCGATACCACCTCCTTCATTAATAATGAATTGAGACATCTATGTTAACGTGCGATAGGCACTTAAGATATTTCAAAATACCTCCAAAGTTCTACCATGACTAGTATTTTACACTATTTTTGATAATTAGTCAATAATTAATCATGAATACAATGCAAATTTATGTCGGTTAGTTTTTAGACAAAAAAATAAATTCTGGTGCGGGTACAGGGACTCTAACCCTGGACTTCTTCCTTGGGAAGGAAGCGCTCTAACAACTGAGCTACACCCGCATATCGCTATTATACATTGATTTTCGGGTTAGAATCTTGGGACTCTGCCACGGATATTCGCTATACAGCGAATTCCGCGGCCCCGCCTCAGTCGGTGACGTTCGTCATCCGGCTTCCGGCCTTGCGAACTGCCACCGCGGCAGTTCTCAACCTGGACTTCTTCCTTGGGAAGGAAGCGCTCTAACAACTGAGCTACACCCGCATACTCCAATATTATATCGTTAATATTTCACATATACCATAAATCAAATCATTACATAAGTGCATGTCACACCGCCAAAGGCGGGTCACGAGAATATTACCGCATTATTGGGCTAAAACCAAGGGCATATTCTCGTGACTGCATATTGCGCCATTGGAGTTGTCGACTTCACGCAAGTAATCGACAGATTACTCACTAAATTCCGGCCAACCGCCTGCGACTGGTTTAAAATCCAGTGTCATCCGAATTTCACGCTGATCTACACAATTACCATCGTGTTCACATTTCGAGCACGCGGCAAGAATATTTCGAAGAAATTCTTCGGATATCCTGCCTCCGTAACAGTAAATTTCATCAGCTGCTACTTGTGCCTGGTCGATACAATCTTCCCCGTTTTTCGGATTTGCATCTGGATTTTCGTTCAAGTTTCCCGACATTTTCAACCCTCCTTTTCAATCATTTTTCAAATACTTGAAATCGTGGTAGTTGCTACCAAGTGCGTTAAGGGCAGCGTGTCGGTAAATCGATTATTATATCTACCAACACGCCACCCTTTACGACAGGGAAAATGTCGGGTTACACGTTTATACGCGGACATGCACTGTAATAATTTGACTTATTAACGGTCGTCTGGTCTCTGTAGTTGATAGCAGATAATATCAAAATAACATATATTATACGATATATCAAACACCGGGACACAGCTCAAATTTTCAATTTCGACCCTGAAATGGCCGGCAACTCAAACAATTGGCGATTTTAGATTATTTTACCGACAACTTGCCTGTTAACTTTGGATAGTTATGTCGTCTGGTTTATTATTTTTCTGGTCGAGTGACTTATTCTCTGACAAGGAATTGGCTGCATCGACGTACACCGCCGATACTTGGCGCAAGAATACGATAAGCCACAAAAATAAAGTCATCGCCGAAGCCACTTCCATGACTACCAGCTGTAATTTACCCTCGCGAAACAGCCAGTAGCTTCCGACGACCAGTATCGTTGAAATGTAAGACAGCGCGATAAACGACCTTGAAAATATAGGCACGACCATAGGTAAAATCAGCATTAGGATACAAAATGTCAGTGTCATGACATCGGCCGATATGTCGTGTATTTGGCGGAACATGTTGTATGGGAATATTCCGACGCCTATCATTGCGACACCGATGACCATAAATAAGGACCTGACTACGCCTGCCTTGATTTTTGCATACTGCCCGCTGACGCGCTGTATCTTTTGAAAATCGCTGACTATATAATCAGCCAAGCTGACCATTAATATTCCTCCGATTATGATTGTCAGATTAAAAGTATAGGATGACAATGTCCCGCCCGTGCCTAATTCACTGAAATGATTTTGCCACCAGTATTTGTTATCTGATGTAATAATGCTAGTAAGCGTACCGCTGATAACGAAAAAGGTTAGCACACCCGCTAATTTATTGGCTGACATGCGCGAAGCACGAAGGTAAACGACATAAGAAGCCAGTGAAATAACAAATGAAATCACAAAAGCGGCCGACAAAGGATCCAGCATCATTTTAGGGAAAACGATGATCATAAAGTACGAAGCAACAGCGACCGACAAGAAACCGATCGAAGCATGCCCAAACGACAATGCAAAAATCGCCAAGAACCTTCGAAAACGGGCCAGATGACTACCTACGACGCTGAATTTATTCTGGGAATTGCGATAGCCGATCGCAAAGCTGACAGCAGCTGCACCTGCCACGCATAGAGAAAGGTTAAAACCAATCGTTTGTAGGCTGAAGACGGTAGCGTTAATGCCGCTAAAAATGAAAATTGTCGACATTAAAGAGACCAACATAACAATACCGGCATAAGTTAGCGCTCGGGATTCGATTTCCCGCCTGTTAGGCAACCTGCGGTCTTTTGCTGTCATGATTAAATTATACTATGAAACTGCCGTGCGATTTTTCGATAAATACTCTTGTATACCGGTTAACCAACCGCCAACAAAGTAATCTTCCGGTTGGAAACTATTTACATCGACCCACTCGTATTTATCATGATGCTTTCCAAGTCTGATTTTCCCGCCTATATACTTGGCGTCATATCCAATCGCGAATATCCTAACTTTTTTCATATTCAAACCGTGCTCTTCGCGCTCAACTCTGAAAAATACCACGGGCTCGCCATAATCGTACTTGAAATCTTCGCCGAGCTCTTCAAACATT
Organism: Saccharimonadales bacterium (SeqCode); assembly: GCA_034677945.1. Taxonomy (GTDB): domain Bacteria; phylum Patescibacteriota; class Saccharimonadia; order Saccharimonadales; family Saccharimonadaceae; genus UBA1547. The sequence goes on along the minus strand of JAXDCN010000065.1, from coordinate 12,156 downwards.
TTTCTTTGGATAACTACCGATAAGTCAGTCTTGAACTCGTCCTTTTTAATCCGTCCGCCCGGCAAGTCCCAATGTCCAAATATATCGTGTGTAATTAAGAGTCTATTTCCGTCACGAATAAGTAGTTTAACGGCTACGAAATATAGGTCTTTATCATAAATATCCATCAGGATTAATTATAGCCCACTATGGTACGCCTGGGTCATTTTTGAAAAAATCAAGGAAATGTAGTATAATGTAGGTACTAACTAAGGAGGAGTGACTATGAAAATAGTAAACACTGCGGCATTAGTACTAATTATAATCGGGGGAATCAACTGAGGCCTAGTGGGCCTTTTTGATTACAACCTGGTAGACGCCATCTTTAAGGATTGGTGGGCATACGGTGCCAGGGTAGTCTACGATATCGTAGGTATCGCGGCATTGTGGGGCATAATTTATCTTGGCTCGACCTTCGGCATGGGTGAAAATGAAGAGTAAAGTCAGATAGGTCTATAGCCTGTTTCAACAACAGGCTATATTCTTGCAATTTGACTACTTTTTCCCTATAATTTTAGGGGTATGCGGGTGTAGCTCAGTTGTTAGAGCGCTTCCTTGCCAAGGAAGAGGTCACGAGTTAGAGTCTCGTTACCCGCACCATCCTCTGTCGCCTATCGGCTATGGAGGATTTTTTGTTATTATTGGATTATGAAGTTGGCAATAGAAATAACCAAAAAACAATTGATAACGTTTTTTGTCGCCCTAGGTGTAACTCTTTCACTGGTCTGGATTGGTTATTATTTTTACGTGTCTAATAGAACTTTTGAATACAACGGCCGTCGCTATCACCCCGGAGAAAGTTTCAAGAGTGCTGATGGCTGCAATACGTGCTCGTTTGACGAAAACGGCCAAATGATGTGCACGCTGATGGCTTGTGACACAAACGATAGTGATTTGGATCAATCTATAAATATCGCTTTTAGCCATCATGATGGGGCTTACTATTATTCGGGTATGATTCAAAAGCCGACACCATGCGATACAGTCTCGTCCGACTACGTAATCCGAGAATCATATCCGGAACAAGTCGATTTGAATTTCACTATCCAAAGCAGCGACCAAATCTGCGCACAAGTAATTAGCGACGAACCCGTTTCGGGGCAAATACCGGTTTCAGAAAAAGCCAAAATACAAGTATATATCAACGGCGAACTGCAGCCCGGAAAAGGGATAAACGAATAGAATATCCTAGAAATAGTCGAGATTATATATATTATTGAATACGGCCGAGTTTGGCCGTATTCTTTTGGTGATAATTATTACCTAATTAGCAACTAGAGATTTTCTTTTTGCATGAACTTTTTGACACTGTCGACGGTGTCCATGAACTGGCTTGGGAAGATAATCGTGCTGTTTTTCTCGACGGCGATTTCGGACAACACCTGCAGATTGCGGAGTTGCAAAGCAATCGGATGGACGGCTATCATATCGGCGGCCTCGCTGAGTTTGGCGGCACTCATAGCTTCACCTTCGGCAGCGATGATTTTGGCTCGCTTTTCGCGCTCGGCTTCGGCTTCTTTAGCCATGGCACGCTGCATAGTTTCCGGCAGTTGGATATCCTTAAGTTCGACGTTGCTGACGTAAATTCCCCACTTTTCGGTCGCCTGATCAAGTATCGCCTTGACTTTTTCGTTCAAAACGGCCGTTTCGCTAAGGACCTGGTCTAGCACCGTCTGGCCAACGACGTTTCTGACCGTAGTTTGGGCGATTTGGTAAGTGGCTGATACGACATTTTCAATCTCGACGATCGATTTGATCGGGTCGACGATTTGATAGTATGCAACGGCGGCGACACCGATTGATACGTTATCTTTGGTAATGATTTTTTGCGTCTCGATCGGCAACGTTACGGTCCGCATGGCGACTTTGCGCATTTGATCGATAATCGGGATTATCAATCTAAGACCCGGCTCTTTTACGTTGTTTCTGACTCTTCCCAAACGAAAAACTACGCCGCGCTCATATTGGTTGACGATGCGAATGCCGTAACCGATTATGATGGACACCACTATAACAATGAAATAAATTAAAACGTCCATATTCCTCCTTTGTTGATTATGTTTATTGTAAAGCGGTATTCTTTATAGCGCAAGAGAATAAGATATGGGACTCAAATAAAGTTATTACAGTACACCAATATTGAGTCAAGATAACAATGGTCGATTAAATTTCAGTTCCCAAAATCAAAGTTATATAATGGGGCTATGATTAAACGCCTCGTCAGAAGAACTTCCCGCATTTCTCACAATTTAAAGGCAAAAAGAAAACTAAAATCGTTTCAAGATGGTAGGTATATTATCAAGAATGTGACGTATGCCTGTCAATTTGCCAGCCCAGAGTTAGTATCAGACATTTTGGAGAAAAAAGTTGACGCCGCCAACGACCCGAATTGGAGATTATTCGGCTATAAAACAAAAGAAGAAGCTAGCTACTGGTCATGGAGACAGTGCGGAATCTGCTGCGTAAAAATGATTGTCGAATACTTTGGCTATCACCAAAATATTGCCGATCTAACACAAAAAGGAGTAGAACTTGGCGGTTATGACGTCAATAAGGATATAGGCTGGTACTACAAACCACTCGTAGCCTTATTGAAGTCGTTTAATCTAAGAGCCTCTGTCATTCCCTACCTTAGCACAACGGAATTGACGGGCTACACACTCGAGAATAAATTAGTAATCGCGTCTGTGAATCCAGAAATAATTAGAGGTGATAAAAAAATAACTAGTAGCGTAAAAAGCGGTCATTTAGTTTTAGTCGTCGGCGTAGATATCAAAAGATCCAAGGTGGCAGGTTTTTATATTCACAATCCTTCTGGTAAAAGTTCCGACATGCGATCTTATGCGTACATACCCATAAAAACGTTCGTTCAATCATACGGCAACCGAGGTATCGTTGTCAGTAAGAGTTAGGATTGGATCATCCCAGGCAGCGGCCTTCGGCCTCCTTCGTTCATTTGCAAGAATATGCAACCACAAGTGGCTCCTCCCAGGCATCGCTCCCCCGCTGGTAGCGGGTTCGCTCCTCCGCTCATTCGCAAAATAAAATACCTGCAGTGCTTTCTTTTGCTTCGTTCGCTACGCCGAACTGGGGACTATTATCGCCGTGCGATAAGTCCCCAGTTCGGGCCCAGGACGGAACGTCCAAATAAAATAACCTAGTTTTCAAACTAGGTTATTTTATTTGGTGGCTCCTCCCAGACTCGAACTGGGGACACAAGGCTCTTCAGGCCTCTGCTCTACCAACTGAGCTAAAGAGCCACACTATGTTGATTGTAATGTACTACCGACCGTTATGAAAATGTGGGTCGGCCTGGCCTCTGCTCTACGAATATTTATTCGCGCCCTTTCAGGGCGACGAGCTAAAGAGCCATATATTTACAAGCACTACCCTATTTTACTAGAGTTATTACCTTTCGACAAGTGACTCGTAGTTTAAAACTGCTTCAAAAAATTAGATGAAAAAGTAGTGTCAATTTGCTTGCCACGTTCAAAACGTTCTTCAGCCAAATCGACAAGTTTTTCGACAAGTTCAATTTGCGAAATTCCGCTGGCTCGAAAATTATGATTATATAGGCTTCCAGGCAAAGGGTTGATTTCATTAAAGTATACTTCGTTTGATTTCGAGTCAATTAGCAGGTCAATCCGCGAAATACCTTCACAGCCAGCAGCTCGGTAAACGTTTTGGGCTACCTCTAAGGCTACTTCGTACAGATTACCAGGCAACTTTGCCGGAAGTTCGCTATATCCTTGGGCGCCGGTCTTTTTGGCTCCGCCTGCTTTCTTGCCGCCCTTCAGATATTTTGTATCAAAGTCGAAAAACCCATCGCTATGCGAAAGCGGCCGTTCAACCAAAGCTGGCTGCAGAATATCATTGCCGATAATCGGTACTGTTACTTCTATTAAATTTTCGACTGCTTCTTCGACGATAATACGATTGTCGTAATACGCGGCGACTTCCATGGCATTCACCAATTCGTCTTCATTTGATACTTTGGTTATACCTATGCTTGACCCCAGATGAGGAGGCTTGACGAACATAGGAAATTTCAGACTATTTGTAACTTTATTTATCGCCGCCAGACTGTCGCTTTCAAATTCTTCCTTCGAGAAAAAGACGAATTTCGGCGTTAAGATACCGTTAGCTTGGGCTACTTGTTTTGCTAGTATTTTGTCCATTGCGATAACGCTGGCCTGCATGTCGGAACCGACGAACGGAATTCCTGCCATACGAAGAAGACCCATCAGGCTGCCGTCCTCACCGTAAAAGCCATGCATTGCCGGAAAACCGATATCTATGCGGATGTCCTTATTTTTAAGTCCGGATTTTCTTATCGTCATTCCGCCGTCAAAAACTACCGCTACCGGTTTGGATTTAGCGCAAAAATCGTCCAGGCCTCCGCCGCTGAAAAGATTAATATCCTTTAGTTTATCGTCACTGAACCATTTGCCGTCTTTGGTTATATAAACCGGCACAATCGAATATTTTTTAGTTAGTTCGAGTGGTTTGATTATCGAGCTGAGCGCAGTGATGATCGAAATGTCATGCTCGGTTGATTTCCCTCCGAAAAAGACAGCAATGGTTTTCTTCATACTAATAATTATAACAGTTAAGCGTAATTATCAGTCCAGTCGTTCTGCATCAGCACGATGTCTCCGCCTGCAACAAAAGAATCAAGATTATTATAAAATTCCAGCGGGTCATCGATAAGAATTGTTTTGCCCTTGAAATTCCCTGTTTTCAAACCCTCTAATATGTAATCCGTGACTGAATTTTTCATCAGAACAACAACGTCAGCCGATTCGGCAATTTGACTACCGACCACCTGATGTATCTGTTTAGTTTTATCCCCCAGTCCAACTAATCCGGGAGTGACATATATTCTGCGCTTGGCAGGCAGAGTCTTCAAAAGGTCGAGGCCGACCCGCATTCCTTGGCTGTTGCCGTTATAAGTATCGTCGATAATCCATGCGCCATGAAAATTACGAGGCTGCATTCGATGTTCGAACGGCACGGTTTTTTCTATGCCTGATTTGATTTGCGCGACTGACAATCCGACCGAATCGGCAATATCGATAACCGCCGCGATAATACCAATGTTATAAGCGCCGATCAGCTTGGTGCGAGCAGTTATAATTCTATCGTCCTTCCGGGTAGTGAATGACGTGCCTTGGATACTGGTCGTAACGTTACTGATTTTCCAACCGTTAACGCCGGCGCAGTCATAAGCTAGCTTGTCGCCTTTTTTTAGTTTCGCAGCCACTAGCTCGCTTTCTTTATTTTTATACAGAGGCTTATCACCTAAATAGTCACTGAGTTCGAATATCGTAGCAACCGTACGATCCAAAGTTTTAAAACTGGACAAATGCGCTTCATTTATTCCAGTGATAATCCCTATGTCGGGCCGTACCAACTCACACAACGTTTTAATATCACCGACTCGTTCTTCGCCTAATTCAAAAATAATAATATCTTCGTCGCCTTTTAAAGCAGTTGTGAATCGAGCGATTCCAAGCGGCGTATTCATATTTCCCGGCGTACGGGCAACCTTTTTTCCTTCGCCAATAATCGTACTCAAAACTTCCTTGGCGGTGGTTTTGCCATAACTGCCGGCAACAGCAATTTTGAGAGCCGGATGCCTTACAAGGATTTTACTAGCGGCGCTAATAATTTGACGCTGTTTGGGCTCTTGGACCAGTTTCTGACCGACTAGTAGAGGTATACTTATGCCGTAGGCTACGATTATCGGTGATAGGACAAACAGTAAAAACGCCGGCAAGATAAACAAAAATTCTGATAAATATAGTGAAAATAAAAATAAAATAAGCGCTGTTGCATACAAAACAATCAACATCAGCCAGACGATTCCCAACAATAGTACAGCCTTTTTCGTGTAATGTAACTGACGCCGTTTAACAACGGAGCGAAAATCATCGGTCCTATGCAACCAAGAAAAATAATCTTTCAAATTATACTCCGAAGCCTGAAGCATATAGACAATCGTTTGAGGGTATTTAAAACCGTAGCGAGTCCAGTAATATTTCATGCCAGAAACTTATCCAATTCATTTGCAACTTGATCGAAAGCTTCTAAGTATACGAAGTGACCTGCGTCAGGTATCACTATCAATTGCCCATTATTAAGTGACCCGAGCATCAATTTGGCGTCTGATAATGGCGTTTCGGTATCATTCTTACCCCATAAAAGCAGTGTCGACTGATTTATGTCCTTGATTTCATGGGTCAAATCTTCATTAATAGCGTTAACGAATATACCGCGCATATTGCCTGATTTCAGATAATCCGTACTGCCGGCCGACGAGTACAAACGTTCACGCAAAATAGATCGCGCCTTGCTGAGTATAGGCAAAGACGTCGCGATTTTTCCGGCTTTTGCAAGCCCTTTGTACAATTTTTTCTTGGCCGATTGCCTTGGCTTGATCCCGGCAGAACCGATTAAGACGATTTTTTCTGAGCGGATACAATTCAGACTGGCGCCTTTAATCATAACCCGGCCGCCGAACGAGTGTGCAATGACCGCATAGACGTCTTCGATTTTTAATTTTTTCAGTAAATCACTTGTCAAACTGGCGTAATCTGCTATCGCCCAGTCGTCAGCCGGTCTTGGGCTTTGGCCGAACCCTGGAAAATCGAAACGAATCACCCTGAATTTTTTCACAAGACGCCCGGCTATCCGATCAAAAGTCGTCATATCTGCGCCCCAGCCGTGCAAAAGCAGTACTGTTTTGCCGGAACCTTCGTCTTTGTATTCGATAAGTTGATTATTAATGACGATTTTCATCACATCTTATTATAGCCTACTGAGACGACGCCATAGCTAGTATAATAGGATTATGCAGAGAGTGCCGTTAGCGGAGAGGATGAGGCCGAAAACTTTGGGCGAAGTCATCGGGCAGACCCATTTGTTGGGTGATGGCGAGATTTTGCGGCGGATAGTAAAAAACAAAGAACCGGTCAGCCTGATACTTTGGGGGCCGCCGGGCAGCGGTAAAACTACGCTGGCGCGAATTATTGCCAGCGAGGTCAACGCCGAATTTGTCGAGTTGTCAGCCGTCACCAGCGGCAAAAAAGATATCCAACAGATCGTCGAACATGCCAGACAGAACTGGAATCTGAAACTAAGAACGATCCTTTTCGTCGACGAAATACATAGATTCAATAAGGCCCAACAGGACGCCTTTTTGCCGCACGTCGAATCCGGGCTGATTACTCTTATCGGCGCGACGACCGAGAACCCAAGTTTCGAAGTTATTACCCCGCTTCTTTCCAGGACTCGAGTTTTAGTGCTGCAACCGCTCGGTAAAGATGAAATCATCAAAATCCTAAAAAAGGCACTTAAAGTTGAAAAACTATCCAGTAAAGTAACGCCAAGTGCTCTGGATTATATCGCCGAACTGTCCGGCGGCGACGCTCGCATCGCCTTGAATAACTTGGAGCTGGCCTTATCGATGAATCAAAAGGTTACGCCCGAAATCGTAAAAGTCGCCGCCCAAAAACGCGTGCCTGGCTATGACAAAAAGGGCGACATGCACTATAACGTCATTAGTGCCTTCATAAAAAGCATGCGCGGCGGCCAAGTTGATGCCGCGTTATATTACCTAGCCAGAATGCTTGATGCCGGCGAAGATCCTAAATTCATTGCCCGCCGCATGGTCATTTTCGCGTCCGAAGACATCGGTTTGGCTGGCAACGGTGCTTTGGGACTAGCCGTTAGTGCATTTCAAGCCGTCGAGCGTGTGGGCATGCCGGAATCGAATTATATTCTGTTCCATGTAGTTACGGCTTTGACAAAAAGTTCCAAATCACGCGAGACCAGTGACGCAATGTATCGGGCTATAGAGCTGGCTAAAAAATACCCGGACGCGCCGGTCCCTTTGCACCTTCGCAACGCGCCGACGAAACTAATGAAAGATTTAGGCTACGGCAATGACTATAAATGGCAAGCCGGCTTCGAACACGACCGTGATTATTTGCCAAAAGAAATCAAAAACGAAAAGATTTTCTAAACCGTAACGTTTTCAGTTGACATATACTTGCTTAGCAAGAAACAGATATTTGAATTGGCGCTGCTGTGATAATCGACACCAAAAGGATTTATACTGTCAAAACAATGCAGATCTGACGGATCGTACATGACGGCGCGAAGAATATTGATACCATCAAACCACTGCATCCAAGCATCACGGCGCTCTTTATCCAGTGGGTTCCCGGACATCTGATAGGCCGCCGCCCAAGCCCAAACCATATATGCTGTTTCTGTCGGTAATTGCGAATATAATGAAGCTACCCTGGTACCGCGAGGCATCCAGCCATCGGTACCAATCGGACCGCGCTGACGATCAAGCGTGCAACGCTCTTCTAGGAATGACAATACTTTCCGTCCAAGCTGCGCGGCACTTTCGTCTTTGTGAACCATCCCGTAGCGCAAAAACGCAAAAGGCACGATACCAGTCCCATAAGTCAATGTTTGTTCGGGCCAGACCCAATCCTCGTCGGTACCATTAATAAACGTGCTTAGTTTAACATAGTAGTGTTCGGCGAATTCCTTGCCTAGGTAGAGGACGCCAAGTAATACGTAGGCATGATTCAGTACGTTAGTGCTTTTTTCAACGCGCGGCAATAAACTGGCTATAAATTGATAGGCTTCATTGCGATGGAAATCTTTTGAGTAAGCAAGCCCCATTGCCCAAATCAGCTGCGCTGCCACTTCATCGGTCACCGGCTTGGCGGTAATAATATTCCGATTAGCGTCGGCAAATCCATACAGATTGCCCTGTTGAACGGATCTCAGAATGTAAGTGAACAAGACCTCCGACTGATCCACGCGATCGAGCGTCAAAGTTAACAGTAATGCGCGAACTGCCGCCTCCAGCGAATATCCGTCTTCGGCAATAATTTTAACACCGTCGGTATGCTGCCAGATACCAAAATCATCTATTAACCTGTTGAAAAATGGCGTTTCGACAAAAGTACTCATGTTACAAATGATAGCACGAGATAGATAAGAGCTTCAATAATAGCTAAAGTTTAGTTGCTCTTTTTCGCTGGGTATGGTCAAGAATTCGTTTACGCAGACGCAGGTTTTTCGGCGTAACTTCCAGCAGCTCGTCGTCTTCGATAAAGTCAATACATTGTTCCAGGCTTAAATCAGTATAAGGCGTTAATTGCACGGCGCCATCGCTGGATTTAGAGCGCATATTAGTTAGGTGCTTTTCTTTGCAGACGTTGATTTCCAAATCTTCTTTGCGGTTATATTGGCCGACGATCATACCGCCATAGACCTCGACGGCCGGACCGACGAATAGATCACCTCTGGCTTCGGCGGCTTCCAGAGCATATGGCGTCGTCAGCCCGCTTTCAAAAGCAACCAACACGCCGTTACGATTTTTTGGCAACTTCTGGCCCATCGGTTGATAGCCATGCGGCAGCGAGTTCATGATTACCGTGCCTTTAGTCTCTGTTAAAAGCAGGCTGCGAAGACCGATTAGAGCCCTAGTCGGCAAAATGTAGGTCAGACGAGTCGTGCCCGTACCGGTTTGTTCTTGTTTTGTCATTTCTGCCCGGCGAACACCCAGTTCTTGACTGACAGCACCTAAAAATTCCGGCGCGATTTCAATCAACAACTCTTCGACCGGCTCTTTTTCGATTCCATCTTCTAGTGTCGTCACGACTTCGGGACGGCCGACTTCGAACTCATAACCTTCACGGCGCAACGTTTCTATCAGTACGGAAAGATGTAGTTCGCCGCGGCCGGAAACTTTGAATCCGATGCCGTCGTTCTCGACGCGCAAACTGACGTTGGTTTCGAGTTCGCGCTTCAAACGGTCGCCAATTTGTCTGGAAGTGTTAAATTTTCCTTCACGGCCTTTCATCGGGCTAGTGTTCGGACCAAGATAAATACTAATTGTCGGCGGCTCGATGGCGATGACCGGCAGTGCTTCGGGGTTATCAATATCGGCAATAGTCTCGCCGATTTTCGCTTCCGTAATTCCGGTTATCGCAACGATGTCGCCAGCAATCGTACTGTCAACCTCTTCGCGCCCAAGACCTCGATAAACGAATGTCTTGTCTATTCGCGCATTCGTCATCGATCCGTCAGTGCCCATCAAAACAACCGGCTGGCCTTTCTTTGCGATGCCGCGGTTGATCCGCCCGACGGCATACTTACCCAGATATGAATCATACTGAAGCGCCGCGACCAACATCTGCAGAGGTGCTTCTACCTGAACGCAGGGCGCAGGAATGTCATTGATAATGGCATTAAATATCTGCGTAAAATCGGTATGCTCGCTTAGGTTATCGGGCAGTTCTTTCCAGGCTTTGCCTTCGCGGCCAATGGCATAGTATACCGGATAATACAGCTGACTTTCATCAACCGCCAGTTCCAAAAATAAATCGGCAATCTCGTCATACACTTCTTCGATTCGGCGCGACGGCTTGTCGATTTTATTGATTATCACCACCGGCTGCAAGCCCAATCCCAAAGCTTTTGACAAAACGAATTTGGTCTGCGGCATCGGACCTTCTTGGGCATCGACAATTAATAACACGCCGTCCGCCATATTCAGCGTACGTTCGACTTCACCCGAGAAATCGGCGTGGCCCGGAGTATCGATGATATTAATTTTATAATCACCCCAATACACTGAGGTCTGTTTGGCGGTTATCGTAATGCCGCGTTCATGCTCTTGGTCACCGCTGTCCATTATCAGAGACTGATCCATTTCGGCCTGGTTTGACCTGAACGTGTTGCTTTGTTTCAAAAGACCATCAACAATCGTCGTCTTGCCGTGATCGACGTGGGCAATAATAGCAACGTTACGTATAAATTTTGGGTCTTTCATAAAAATAATCCCGTTACATACCGGGTTTCCTTGTAAATTAACTATAGCAGAAATCCAAAATTATTCAAGCACAGCGGCATGACTTTCTCATCTGTTGTCTAGATATCATATGTCGTGTATAATACTGTAACGGTATGGGCGCTTAGCTCAGTTGGCTAGAGCACCTCGTTTACACCGAGGGGGTCGGGGGTTCGAGCCCCTCAGCGCCCACCAAATATCGAATTTATAATTAGTTTGCGCGCGTGCTGTAATTGGTAGCCAGGCCAGCTTGAGGTGCTGGTGTTCGCAAGGACGTGGAGGTTCAAGTCCTCTCGCGCGCACCAATGAAACATCCTTGGAGTGAGCGAGCTTAAAAAGCTCGTTGACCCCAGGGATTTTTTCAATTTCAGTGGTTCCACAATTGATTTCTGCGTAGCTAGGTACCTGATCGAAGATTACGCCAAAATATCGGGCTCTGAGTATTGGATTACAGTGGTCAATCAGTAAATCTTTCATGTGTTCCACAAAGTATTTAAGGTATGTCAACACGGTTGCCATATCAGCTCCTTCCGCCATCTCTTGTTCGTTGTCGCGAGTTTCTAAATCGTTAATTTGCTGCTCTAATTTGGCTACATCCTCCTCCATGTATTTAAGCGCGGTAGGTGAACTTACAATCTTCATTTTGTCTACTATCGTGCGAATCTCGGCCTCGTACTCCTCGCGTTTTTTATTGCGTAATTGTGTGTCATCTTGCACCTTAACTTGTTTTTGTTCCCAAACTTTCATGACGGCGGCCGCAACCTCATCAAAGCGCTCAGGGTTGACTTGAATACGCTCCACAAACTTGCTGATCTTCTCATCAAAATCATCCTTAGGTACGCGGAAATAATGGCCATGGTGGCTGCAATGATACGCAGGGTAATACTTGCCCAACCGACCCTTAGACGCACTTCCGAGAAGTGGATTCCTGCATTCAGGACATGTCACAATTTTGCGGTATGGAAACTCGCCGTTGTATACGTTCTTTTTGGCAAATTTTTCCTGCTTAGGCGCTCGCCCGACTATAGGATGATCAGGATCATTCGGATTCATAGTTATTTGAATCTTGCCTCGATTGGCCTTGTTGTATAGCTCTACCGTCACTAGGCCATCGAATTTGCACTTCACAGGCTGATCGCCTGTCCACTTTTCGGTGTTCACACCCGCATAGAGGGTTTTAACAACGTAGGTACGGAGTAGCTTGCCAGTCATGAGCTTACCACCTGATCGCCCGA
>JAXDCN010000064.1:0-12802 GCA_034677945.1 Saccharimonadales bacterium (SeqCode) | reverse complement strand
CGGCGCGGCACGTCTGTACAAATCCTGTTTGAATTGTTATAATACAGATTATAGTATGATAAAGTCGCCAAAATCAAACATAGATAAGGCGACAGGTCAGCCGCGATCTGCGGCGATTCTGTTGCTTATTACAATTGCAGACACCACCTGGAGAACTTTCGTGCCGACAATCGGCGGGACCTTTTTTGGCGTTTGGCTTGATCGCTCATTCGGTACTGCCCCTTATATGACTTTTACGATGGTTGCAATAGGCTTTGCGGCAAGTGCGCTGCTAGTTAATATGCAACTTAAATCAGTAAGGACTGCGTCATGAATCAATTTGCCGCCCTGGAAATCGACGTAGAAATCGCCGCCAAAAAGATGTTTTCGATTGGTGATTTTGCGGTCACAAACGCCATGCTGACAGGTTTGGTCGGATTAGCTATCACTTTGGGTATTCTATTTTACGTCGGTTATATGGTCAAAGCCGGCCGTTACAATCGTTTTGTCGGCCTGGTCCAATGGGTTTTCGAAGGCCTGCTGCATCAAATAGACGAGATTATCCCCGACCGTAAACTGGCGCGCAAAATAACGCCTTTGGCGTGCACGATATTCTTTTTGATATTGATGAATTACTGGCTGAGCGTTTTGCCTGGGCTAGATACGATCAAGATCAACGGCGTGCCTATATTGCGCAGCCCGACGGCCGATTTGAATTTCGTTCTAGGCCTGTCAATTATATCGGTCGTTACTATCCAGATTTACGCCGTCAAATATCTAGGCATGTTCGGCAATATCGGCCGCTATCTGCGTAATCCTATCAAGGACCCGATCGGCGCATTCGAGGGCTTTTTGGAAATCATCGGCGAGTTTTCGCGCTGTGGTTCGCTGGCGCTTAGGTTATTTGGCAACGCTTTTGCCGGTGAAATATTGCTGTTGATTATTGCCCTGCTGTCCAGTTATTTCTCGGTCTTCGTCCTGCCAATATTCATGGTTTTCGAACTTTTGATAGGATTTATCCAGGCTTATGTATTCTTCGTGCTAACATTGATTTTTACCGCCCTGGCTGTCAGTCACCACGATGAATCCGCTCATGATGAACATTCCCCCACTGTTATGTCTGATGTAGCTTTGCGGACGGAATGAATAAATAATAATAGGTAACCTAAAAAGGAGAAATATAAAATGGAACAATTAGCATTTGGTTTGACATATGCATTACCGGCAATCGGTGCCGCTTTAGGCGTCGGTCTTATCGGCATGAGTGCTCTAAGCGCTTTGGGCCGCAATCCGGAAAAAGTCAGCGACATCCGCGCTTTGATGATTACCGCCATCGTGTTCTGTGACTCGTTGGCCATCATCGGTATGATCGTCGCTATTATCGCCAAAGTAATGTAGTACTGGTTGATAATTAATCATGGAAATATTACGACAATTTGCCGAGGCGGCCGAGCCCGCTGAAGGCGGTATTACCGAGATGCTGGGCATTGATTGGCATATGCTGGTGTTTCAGATCCTGGCTTTTTTAGTCACGGTCTGGCTGCTGGCGAAATATGTCTATCCTTGGTTGATGAAGTCGGTTGACGACCGTCAGGCAAAAATCGAAGCCACCGTCAAGGCATTAGCCGAGTCCCAGGCTGCAACGGCCGATTCGGAAAAGCGAATCGCTAAACTATTAAGTCAAGCTCAAACCGAGGCTAACGATATCATCGCGACCGCCAAGGCGGAATCGGCAGCTGCCCTAAGCGCGGCTGAGGAAAAAGCCAAAAAACGCGCCGAACAGATTACCGCTGACGCTGAAGCCCAAATCGCCAAAGAAATCTTGGCTGCCAAAAAAGCCTTGCATAACGAGACTATCGAACTGGTCGCCATGGCCACCGAAAAAATCGTCGGCAAGGTCGTCGCCAAAGACATAGATAACTCAATAATCGTGGACGCACTGAAGGATACGAAATAAATTTATGGCAAACCGTTTGTCACGCCGCAAAATATCCCGCTACTACGCCGATTCTTTGCTTGCCGGCGCAGACCCGAAAAAGCTGGCTTTAAACCTAGCCGCTTATTTGGTCGACTCCGGACGAACAAAGGAACTTAGGCAGATAATTTTGGATATCGAATACCAGCTTAGTTTAAGCGGGATTGTGGTGGCAAACGTGACATCGGCGCATGAGCTGAACGAACACGCTAAAAAAGCGATTGAGACTTTAGTCAAAGAGTCCAGCGACGCCAAACAGATACAATTGAACGAATTTATCGACCCCAGCCTGATTGGCGGCGCTAAGATCGAATTCGCCGGGTCAAAACTTGATATGACAATTGCCCATAAATTAACCGCGTTAAAGACAAACTCTAAGAAATGATAAGGGAAAGAATATGACAGAAATATCAGTAGCCGAGCTCAGCAAAGAGCTCAAAGACGCAATCGCGGCCCTTGAAGTTACCGAGGGCTTGGAAAAAGTTGGCGTCGTCGTTCGCGTCGGCGACGGCATCGCTTGGATTCACGGTCTGCGTGAAGCCAGCTATAACGAAATGCTTCAAATCGAAACTCCCGACGGTATCGTCGAGGCTTTCGCTTTGAACTTGATGGAAGACGAAATCGGCGCCGTATTATTAGGTTCCGACGAATTGGTTTCAGCCGGTAATACGGTCAGATTAAAAGGCACCGTTCTATCGGTTCCGGTCGGACCGGAACTGCTGGGCCGTGTCATCGATCCGCTGGGACGTCCGCTTGACGGCGGCGAGCCGATTAAAACCAAACAAACCGGTTTGGTTGAACGTGAAGCTATCGGTGTCATGGAACGACGCTCGGTGCATGAACCTTTGATGACCGGCATCATGGCGATTGACGCTATGTTCCCTATCGGCCGCGGCCAGCGCGAGTTGATTATCGGTGACCGTCAAACCGGCAAAACCGCCCTGACCGTCGATACGATGATTAACCAGGCCAAGCAGAAAACAGGCGTCATCAACGTCTATGTCGCCATCGGTCAAAGGTTGTCTAAAATCTCACGACTGATTGACAGGCTAAAGCAAGAAGGCGTCATGGAGCAGACTATCGTCGTGGCGACCGGTCCGTCCGATCCGGCCTCGCTTTTGTATATCGCACCGTACGCCGCTACCGCCATGGGTGAATACTTCCGTGACAACGGCGGACACGCCCTCATGATTTATGACGATTTGACCAAGCACGCCGTTGCCTATCGCCAAATGTCGTTGCTGCTTCGCCGCCCGCCGGGACGTGAAGCTTACCCTGGTGACGTGTTCTACCTACACTCTCGTCTACTTGAGCGTTCGGCAAAATTGTCTGATAACCTAGGCGGCGGTTCGCTGACGGCTTTGCCAATCATCGAAACGCAGGCTGGCGACATCAGCGCCTACATTCCGACCAACGTTATTTCGATTACCGACGGTCAGATATTTCTCGAGACCGACTTGTTCTATCAAGGTATCAGGCCGGCAATTTCGGCCGGTTTGTCGGTTTCTCGTGTCGGCGGTGATGCTCAAACGAAAGCCATCAAGAGCGTCAGCGGCAACTTAAAGCTCGGTCTGTCGCAATTCAGGGAACTGGCCAGTTTTGCCCAATTCGGCAGTGATTTGGACCAGTCAACTAAGGCTCAAATCGAGCGCGGCCAACGTCTGACCGAACTGCTAAAGCAGCCGCAGTACCAGCCAATCAGTATTTGGGAACAATATGTCAGCATCTATGCCGTAACCAACGGATTATTCGACGAAGTATCTGCCGGCCGTATCAAGGACGCTCAAGCCGCACTGCTGGCGCGTCTGTCAAAAGACCACAAAGATGAAATGAAGGAATTAAACAAAGGCGACAAACCTTCGGAAAAAATTACCAAACTGATCGAAAAAGTCGCCAAAACCGTAGCCAAAGGATTCGAGGAGAAATAAAACGTGCCGTCAACTCGAGTTATCAAAGGCAGGATCCGCTCGGTAAAAAGCACCAGGCAGATTACCAAAGCCATGCAACTGGTCGCTGCCAGTAAAATGCGCCGTGCCCAAGAAAACACCAAGGCTTCCCTGCCCTATGCTGCGGCTGCCCGCGAACTGCTGGCTGCGCTTGTCAGTCATGTCGCGGTCAAGGAACACCCGCTGTTTGTCAAACGGCCAATTAAAACCAGGCTTTTCATCGTCGTTGCCAGCGATAAAGGTTTGGCCGGTGCGTATAACAACAACATACTGAAAGTCTACCTCGAACAACTAAAATCCGATGAAGAGGCAGGCATTAAAAGCAAGACCATTACTATCGGGCGCAAAGCCGCTCAGTTCGTCGCCAACGTCAAAGGTACCGACGTTATCGGTTCATACGAAGATTTGCCGGACAGGCCCGAAGGCCGCACTTTTTACGCGATTTTGGATACGGCCCGCAATATGTTCATTTCTGGCGAGGTTGATGCGGTTGAAATAATCTTTACGGAATATATCAGTAGTATCAAACAAGATGTCAAGATATTACGCGTTCTGCCAGCCGGTTTTAGGCGCTCTGCAGTCGAAACGGCTGTCGCTTTGGATGCCGTTTACGAGCCGGATGTGAGTACTGTTCTTGACGGTGTTGCTCACCGCTTGGTCGGCGCGCAAATTTTCCAGGCATTATTAGAAGCCCGCGCCAGCGAATACTGCATGCGCATGATCGCCATGAAAAATTCAACCGACAATGCCAGTGATTTAATCGACGATTTGACGCTGGCTATGAACAAAGCCCGTCAAGGCGCTATAACCCAGGAACTTGCCGAAATATCTGGCGGCGCAGAAGTAGTAAACGAGTAGTCTGAAAAAGAAGGAGAAATATAATGGACAACAACACAGGAAAAATCACTCAGGTCGTAGGCGTCGTCGTAGATATTGAATTTACTGGCGCTATTCCGGCCATTTATGACGCTTTACACGTCAAACGCGGCGATCAAACGCTGACGCTAGAGGTTGCACAGCACCTTGATGAACACAGCGTTCGGGCAATCGCCCTTGCTACTACCGACGGTTTGAAACGCGGCGACAAGGTAATCGCCACGGGCGCGCCAATCAGCGTACCTGTCGGCGACGAAACCCAAGGCCGTATGTTCAACGTTGTCGGCGATCCGATTGACGGCAAACCGGCGCCAAAATCCAAACGAGCGCCGATTCACCGCGATCCGCCGGCCTTGACCGAGCAATCCAACAAGACTGAAATTCTAGAAACCGGTATCAAAGTCATCGACCTGATCGCACCGGTCGTCAAAGGCGGCAAAGTCGGCCTCTTCGCCGGTGCCGGTGTCGGCAAAACAGTTCTTATTACCGAACTTATAAACAATATCGCCAAATTCCACAGCGGTAACTCGGTCTTTGCCGGTGTCGGTGAACGTACTCGTGAAGGTAACGATCTTTATCACGAAATGATCGAAGCCGGCGTGCTGGATAAAACCAGTTTGGTCTTTGGACAAATGAACGAACCGCCGGGAGCTCGTTTGCGCGTTGCCTTATCAGGTCTGGCTATGGCTGAAACTTTCCGCGACCAAGGCAAAGATGTGCTTCTATTCATCGATAATATTTTCCGTTTCACGCAGGCCGGCGCCGAAGTGTCAGCACTTCTTGGCCGTTTGCCTTCCGCTGTCGGTTACCAACCGAATTTGCAACAAGAAATGGGTGCATTGCAAGAACGTATTACCAGTACTAAAAAAGGATCGATTACCTCGGTCCAAGCCGTTTACGTGCCGGCTGACGACTTGACTGACCCGGCGCCTGCCGCGACCTTTGCTCACCTTGACGCGACCATAGTCATGAGCCGTTCACTGACTGAAATCGGTATTTATCCGGCAGTCGACGTCCTTGATAGTAACTCGACCAGCCTTGACCCCGAAGTCGTTGGCCAGGAGCATTACCGAATTGCCCGTGAAGTCCAGCGCGTCTTGCAGCAATACAAGGAATTGCAGGATATTATCGCTATCTTGGGCATGGAAGAACTTTCAGACGATCAAAAACAGACCGTCGCTCGCGCTCGCCGTATCCAGCGATACCTGTCGCAGCCGTTCCACGTCGCTGAAAAATTCACCGGCAACGCAGGTGTCTACGTCAAATTAGAGGACACTATCAAAGATTTCGGTGATATTCTTGCCGGAAAATACGATAACAAGCCGGAAGAATGGTTCTACATGGTTAACGGCACGTTAGCTAATAAAAAGGATTAACGAATGAATCTTAAACTCGTTTCACTGCAAGGCGTCAAGATCGACCAGGAAGTCTACGAACTGATCGTGCCTACTTCCGAGGGCGATATCGCCGTCTTTCCGGACCACGAACCGCTGGTAGCCCTAGCAGTGCCCGGCGTTATTTCGGTGCGCCTGAAAAAGGGTGATGACGATGACAAACTGGAACGCTATGCAATTTCCGGCGGTATCGTCGAAATATCGGGCAAAGCCGTTCGCGTTTTGGTCGATGGCGTCGATCATGTCGATGAAATCGTCGAAGCCGAGGCCAAGGCCGCACTTGAACGAGCTATCGAAATGCGAAAAAATGCCAAGGATCAAATCGAACTTGATAAAGCTCACCAATTAGTCGATCGTCACACTGTCAGATTGAAAGTGGCGGAACTTCGCCGCACTCATCGCCGACATGATCGCGGCTAGATAATATTTCTCGTACCTCATCGGTGCTTTTTGCGTGCATCATTTTGTCGCGCAGTTCGCTGGCGCCCGGAAAATTACGAATATATATCTTGAAAAAAGTTTTCAACGGGTCGAATTTGCGCGGTTCTAATTCGGCCGAGTACTGATCATGCAAATCCAAATGTAAATTTAGTAATTCGATTAATTCCGTTCGGCTGTGTTCCTTTTTATCAACTTCAAAGGCAAAAGGATTCGTAAAAATACCGCGGCCAATCATGATGCCGTCAACGTCGTATTTTTTGGCCAGTTCCTCGCCATGTTGTCGGTCGCGGATATCTCCGTTAATCGTAATCAGAGTGCCAGGTGCGATTTCATTGCGAAGTTTGATTATATCGGGGATGAGCTCGTAGTGAGCCGGGACTTTGGACATTTCTTTGCGCGTACGCAGATGGATCGTCAGGTTGGCGATATTTTGTTTTAATAAAAATTCAATCCAATCGTGCCACTCCTCTGCTTTTCTGTCGCCCAAGCGCGTTTTAACGCTGACCAGCAAACCACCGGTTTTGGCGGCAGCTATTAATTCTGCTGCCAGATCAGGAGTTCGAATCAGAGCGCTGCCGGCTCCAATCTTGACAACAGCCTTATCTGGACAGCCCATGTTAATATCGATACCGCTATAACCAATTTTGGCCAAGCCGCGGCTCATGGTGGCAAATTCATCCGGTTTTGTCCCCCAGATTTGCGCTACGATCGGTTGCTCGTCACCGGCAAATTCCAAACGTCCGCGAGTGCTGTGTTTGCCTTTCGGGCTGCAGTAACTGGACGCGTTGACGAATTCCGTAAATAAGATGTCAGGTCGAGCTGCGTGTGCCACGACATGGCGGAATACGACATCAGTCACCGCTTCCATCGGTGCTAACGCATAAAAAGGTTTTGGCAGTTTATCCCAAAAATTTGTCATAAATATTATTCTATTATTTCAAATACAAAAAATATACCCCCGCCGCTCACAGTATATTTTTTGCCTGTGGGCAAACGGGGGGTCGAATAGATGTTGAGGTGTGTGCGATGCATAAACTGGTTGATAGGTGTTGTTGACTACTTTGTTGCATGTAAATGCGGTTAATTGGGTGTATTACTAGATGGTTTAAAATAATTTTCTTACCAAAAGTTGATAACGACCTTTCTTGACACAACACAACGATGCGACGCGAGCGACTACGGACAGTCAAAAATTCTCGCCAAGGTGATCTACCAAGCCTATTTTTTGAAAAAATTATTTGCCTTTATTAGGAGGCCTTCTTTCATTGATTCGCTGTTAAACTACAACGTAGGCTTGGACACTAATCCAGTGATATATCACCTCCAGTGAAGTCATGGACTACAAGGGTTTTTAGGTGATCACATGCACCGCACACATTTCCTCAAATTTTTAATTCTATTCTAAAGTAGGTGATTTGTAATGGTCGCGGGGACCAATAGGCTCGACCTGCTTTGGCACTAGGTTACCAAAATTAACTCAAGATGTCAACACCTTAGATGATTTTTTCAATAAGGTCGTTTTCGAAAGCCAATACGCCCTTATGTGACTGTTCGTAGCCTGATACGTCCGGCAAATCAAACCGAATAATGTGCGACCACACAGCGTTAATTAATGACCTGAAGCGCTCTAGTTCGCCATCATCAAAATCGACTTCAATCGAAACGATATTACCGGAATCGGTCGGTTCGACAAATTGCACCACTCCTCTTGCGACCTCAAAATTATGATAATCGCGAGAATTCTCGACTAGCAATTTATAAAACAATATTTGTTGCCGGTATCGGTATAATTTATTTTTTTCGTACTCGTCCTTGCCGGTTTGGTTAAACGGCGGCCTGCCCGTTTTGTAGTCAGTCACGATTATTGATTTGGATGATTTGTCTATTTCAATCAAATCCAACGATCCTGTAAGGTGGGCATCGCCAACCATTGATTGCTGACCCCCGAAATTAAGTTCGGTCTGCTGTTTTTCCGAAAAGCTGTCATATTTTTCATCCAGATACTTTTGAATGACATCGCAACCCTTTTGAAGGTATTTCTTGAAATCATCTGCCGACAGCCTCTGGATCTTTAAGTTTGATTCAAAACTTGAAACGATATCCTCGACAGCCTGCCTTTTGCCTGTCGATGACAGATGCGCGTGAGCCTGCTGCAAAGTGCTGTGAATAGCCGTACCGAAACAGGCATCAGGACTTTTGGCTTGCGGGAAGTGCAGCAAATTATTGATCAAGAACATTGACGGGCCGCCGCGCGTAACGTCCAAAAAGTTTTGCATGTGCGTGACGCTAAGTTTGTAATTTTCTAAAATCGGTGACAACAAGTCGCTCATCCGAGTCGTCGGTGGTTCTATTACCGGCTGATACCAAGCAAGTTCGACGGCTTCAAGTAGTTTATTCGAACCCGTGGTTGACGGTACCGGCCGAGGTTCCCATTTGTCGTCTAATAAGAACGATGCCCGAAGCGTGTTTTTATTATTGTCGTTACATAGGCTATAGCTGATATGCAAGCGATGCTTGGCCCTGGTCAGTGCAACATAAAACAGCCGAAGTCTTTCGTCGTCGGTCTCGCCCGCCGCGGCAAGCGGCAGATTTTCGGGATAGCCAATCAACCTGGGCCGTCCGCGCGAACTGTCGCCCCATACGTTATCTACGACATTGGACACGTAAACGGTGTCAAATTCCAAACCCTTTGATTTATGCACGGTCATGATATTGACGGCATTATCTAAATGGACCGAGCTTCTGGTTATGCTGATTGCGTTATTGATTTTTCGGTTCAGTGCGATAAAATCTATCAGTACCGGTAAAGTCGGGCTCTTGTCAGGATGATAATCCTTTAGCCTGGTGCGAATTGCCCGTAAAGCCTCTAGATACACCAGGTATTCGTCAGGGTTGCTGTTTTGCTTGTTGGCCGAAAAGTAGTAGTCGTAGACCGGACTTTTAAAGGTCTGTTCGTCATCAGGCTTGCCGATAATGATATCCAGCATTTTTTCGAGCGGCGTGTCGCCTAGTCTAGATGCCGTCGTAACGATCCAATTATGCAAGTCAATGAATTCAGGCGTAACGGCCATGATATCCAGCCATCTTGTTCGGCTGTCGTATGCTTTTATGCTTAACCTCCATAAATCGATCGGGTCGATTCTCCAGGATTGATGGGCCATAATCTGCGGCATTTTGGCGTTCGCCTCGTCGTGCCGTCCTTCGTATATATCAATCAGTAATTTAGCTAATTGCTCGATAAAGATAATCGGTGGCTGTTCCAGTGCGTTGTCGCTTTTTTCGTAATTTACTGCGATATTCGATTTATGAAAATATGGCAGCAAAGCTTCGATTTCTTTGTGTTTGCGTGTAAAGACGGCGATATCGCAAGGTTTTTGCCCCGAGGCAATCCGCGATTTGATGTCCTCTACTATCCAGTGCCGCTCGTCGGCAATCGTTTCGGCTTCGTGCAAAAATACTCCGCCGCCGTCATTCTTGTTGTTGGCGGTCAGGTTTTTGTCGAGTTCTTCGATACGGTCTTCCAGCCGCTCCCCACCCTGCAATATGATGTCGCGCGAATTTCCTAATATATCGGCGATTGATCGGTAATTCTCAGTCAGTGTGACCAGTTTTGCTTTCGGATAATTAGTCATGAAATCGATGATGTTGCTGATGTCGGCGCCCTGGAAACTATAGATTGCCTGGTCGTCGTCACCTACCACCAATATGTTCGGCGTGTCGCCATGTGCTTCGTTGTTTGTCAAATTGTGCAAGATACGCATCTGTGCCAAATTCGTATCCTGGAATTCATCAACCATAATGTACTGGTATTTTTCTTGCAGATTAAAGCGCAAATCGTCAAAGACTTCGATGGCGTGGACGACCCTTAGAATCATGTCGTCATAATCGTACAGTCCTGCGTCGTGCATTCGAGCAAGGTATTCGCCGTAAACAAAACATAACGCGCGCAATTTGACTTGCCTTTCGCGCGATTTCATTACGAATATTCCGTCGCCGTTTTTTTGCATCCATTTATTGCGCCAGGCGGTTATTTGTTTGGTCGAATTTGACTCAAGCGATTCGCTCGCCGCCGTTTCCAAGGAATCAGCAACTACTTGAGACAAAGGCGTAATTCCGGGTAAAATTACTCCGCCACTGCTATGTCTGATAGCTTCGATATGCTTGGCCGCTTCGGCGGCGGTATTTTTATCGGGGCGCTTGGCAAAAACCGGCGACAACAGCTGTTCGGTCTTTTCGATGACGGCGTTGTTTTCGTCTAGGATTTTCAGCAGTTCGTCGTTTGTTAGGCCGCTTCTTTTCAGTTCGGAAATTACACTGATACTATCAGAAATATAGGTGAATTCTTCGCCGTGTTTTTTTGCCAAAGGATTATTATAGTCAAGTCGTTTGAATATATCGTTTAAAATCTCGTAAGTGCTGACTTCATCAACCGGCCGGAAATGGGCTCCGTCATAAAAAAATTCGCCATTTTGATTAATGACTTCGCTGCCAAAACTATGAAAGGTGTGAATCGCGACTTTGTAGGCTTCCTTACCTATGATCTCGGTTAGACGCTGACGCATAGCGCTGGCACCGCTTTCAGTGAAAGTTAGACAAAGGATATTTTCGGGCAGAGTGTCGGTTTTTTGCAGGATATTTGCAGCGCGCACGCTTAATAGTTCGGTCTTGCCTGTTCCTGGTCCGGCAATGACCATTACCGGACCGTCGATAGTATCAACGGCCAGTTTTTGGGCCTCGTTTAAATTAGCGTACCTACCAGCAAAATTCATTACTATCCATTGTAGATTATCCTGCGTTCTCCGTCGAGTTGACATTATGTTAAGTATGTAATATAAAAATCATATTACAGATAAGATTAAACAGATGATACAATAGGATTAATAATGAGTCCCGTTAAAACTAATTTACTAGTAAACCGATTGATTACAGGGTCTTTGCTTTTTATAAAAAGGAGAGTTTTAACGGGATGAGCGATAAAATGTACGATGAGCTGGCGATCGAGCGTGCTATCAAAGAACGCTTCGGTGTTGAAGCCGATATTCGCCAAGTTGTTATCTTTAGGGCTCCAGTCAGTCATACGGCCGAAGCGACCTTGTTTTTAACGACTAAAAAACAGCTGTTTCTGTATGTGGCCGGAGAATCCAAGCTGTTGCTAGGCGACGTCAAAAAACTTGTTTCACGTATGGGATTAAAGGCCGAAATATACCTGCCGCCCAAAGGTCAGCCGCACTATTTTGACGAAATTGGCCGCAGTAAATTCCATGAAGTGTTTCCGGGCAGAAAGCACGTCACCGACGAAGATCTGATATTCTATCGGACTTTGGCGCCGTACAATCCTGCCTTGGTGCTGATAAGCGAGATCAAATACGGCGAAGTCTATCAATTTGATAGCGACTCAGCGACTAACTGGCGTGTTGGTGCCAAGTTCGCCTATCGCCGAATTAAAACCAGTTAGTCAACGGCTACGGCGTATACGTATGCTGATTTCGAATTAAGTGTAATTGACGGATTATGCTTGACCGATGGTCATTATTGCATATTTACCATAACTTGCGTTCCAACTCGATAGGTGCTGGCTGCGCTTATTGGATAAGATACGACCCCGGTGGCAGTGCCGCTGGTTGGGAAAGCACGACTAGCTATGGCTTGCCAAAAGTCAGGGCTGGTATTGCCTGTATCGTTATGCTCGGTCCAATTTGAAGGAACTGTGAAAGTTTTTGAGGAAGTGCTGTAGCCCGAAGAAAATATAAGCGAAATTGTGTTATTAGAGCTTGTTGTCAATGTCGGGATATCTATGGCTGTTGCGCTAGCCGTTCCTGAATAAGGTACGGTACTGCTTTGAATCGGGGTACTGGTGTTGAAACCACCGTAGAAAGAATGTGCTCTGCCCATAGTCTTTGCGCTTGCGGCCCAAGTCCAGGTCCAAGATGCGCCTTCTGAGCTTGCAACTTTGTAATAGAGCCAAGAGCCGTATGTAGCTAGATTACTGCGAATCAAAGTCCAACCGGCTGGGACCGACGATGGGTTGACGGCGGCTGCTCGTTGAATAGTAACGAATATCAAATCACCGTCGACTGTACCAGCCGGTTTGACTACAACTGCGGTCGTTGATCCAGAACTGTTATAGACACCAGTTGCGCGATAAAAGAAATTCGATGTGAAATTAGCCGCACAAGTTTGGTTAGCGTCCA
>JAXDCN010000063.1:0-41824 GCA_034677945.1 Saccharimonadales bacterium (SeqCode) | reverse complement strand
ATACCTCCACGATTTGCTTTTTATAACCAACCGCCAGAGGTTAATTCGCCGCACGGCGAAAAACATACGCTAACTCAAATTATTATATCCGTTTGCATCCCTTTTTGCAATAGGGACTTTATCATTTAATATTTGTTGGGCGATGAGGGACTTGACCACGTTCCGCGGCCCCGAAACTGCTCGCGTCAAGCACAGCTTGACCAGTAGGTTTCCTTGCGGACCGCAGACGTTGCGGTCCTCACCTCCTCCCTCGCAAGCTCGGTCGGAGATTCAAGTGCCGAACGTTCACCAAATAAAAAACCCGTCACATGGATGGGTTTTTTATTTGGTGGGCGATGAGGGACTTGAACCTCCGACCTCGTCATTATCAGTGACGCGCTCTAACCAGCTGAGCTAATCGCCCGTAAACGGTAAAATTATTATAAGGTACTTGGTGGAGTGATCCGGACTTTCGCCCGGTTCACCCCATATATTGGTGGAGCGTCGGGGACTTGAACCCCGGACCTCCTGCTTGCAAAGCAGGCGCTCTAGCCAACTGAGCTAACGCCCCATATCTAAACGGAACACAGACTATTCTAGCGTAATTATTCCCTTATAGCAATATATGAGGAACGATATAATAATGCGTTGCTTAATTTTGGCTTATCATATGCTTATTATATTATGAATTATTTAAGTTTTATTTAAATACATATTAAGTTTAACCAATAATCAACTGCCCTTCCGTCGCTTAATCCTCAAATCGTGTAAATTTGTATGGAAATTTAAACATAACTGGTGTTATAGTATTTTGTATGGAATATGAATTTAGTTTTATATCATTGTTTTGGGGATTAGGTCTCGTTGCGCTCGGAGTTGTATTCATGCGTTATTACGATGTAATAGCTAATAATCTAGGCAGCGGCTGGATCAGCTACGATAAATTCAAACTTGCCGCCCTAGGAACATGCGTTCTCGGTCTGCTAGTAATGTTTAACTTGCACTTCTTTTTACTAGTCAACATCTTTAAGTTAATCTTCGGTATGAAATAAAAATACCCCGGTAAATCCGGGGTATTTTATTTAACAATTTAGTTGTGCAATCATCGTCAAGTTTAGTCGAGATATTGTTTCGAACTTTGTCTTGTCCCTGATAAATCAAGGACTGCATTGTTATGTAAGCTCATCATAACAACAAGACCGACCTAGCTTCAGCAATAGATTTCTCGTATTGCTGGCATAACTCTCCCTAGAAAGGAGGTAATCCATCCGCACCTTCCGGTACGGATACCTTGTTACGACTTAACCCCAATCATCCCCCCCACCTTAGGCCGACGAATCGGACTTCGGGTGTTGGTGACTTTCATGGTTTGACGGGCGGTGTGTACAAGACCCGGGAACGTATTCACCGCAGCATGCTGATCTGCGATTACTAGCGATTCCGACTTCATGCAGGCGAGTTTCAGCCTACAATCCGAACTGGGACTGGTTTTGGTGCGATTTGCTCCATCTCGCGACTTTGCAGCGCATTGTACCAGCCATTGTAGCGCGTTTCTAGCCCAGGACGTAAGGGAAATACTGACCTGACATCATCCCCTCCTTCCTCCCCGTTACCGGGGCAGTCCAAGTAGAAAAATACAACTACTTGCAAGGGTTGCGCTCGTTGATGGACTTAACCAAACATCTCACGACACGAGCTGACGACGGCCATGCATCACCTGTCACCGATTCAACTAAATGAAATTCTTCTTTCAAAGAACGGCAATCGGGATGTCAAGCCCTGGTAAGGTTCTTCGTTTATCATCGAATTAAAGAACACGCTCCACCGCTTGTGCGGGTCCCCGTCAATTCCTTTATGTTTTAATCTTGCGATCGTACTCCACAGGCGGGATACTTAACGCGTTAGCTTCGCTACTGAAGGGGTCGATACCTCCAACAGCCAGTATCCATCGTTTACAGCGTGGACTACCCGGGTATCTAATCCGGTTCGCTCCCCACGCTTTCGTGCCTCAGTGTCAGAAATAGCCCAGTAACCTGCCTACGCCATTGGTGTTCCTTCTAATATCTACGGATTTCACTCCTACACTAGAAATTCCAGTTACCTCTGCTACTCTCGAGTTCATCAGTTTGAATAATAGTCTGTGTGGTTGAGCCACCAGATTTCACTATTCACTTAACGAACCACCTACGCAACTCTTTACGCCCAGTCACTCCGGATAATGCTTGCACCCTACGTATGACCGCGGCTGCTGGCACGTAGTTAGCCGGTGCTTATTCATAAGTTACCGTCATATTCTTCACTTATAAAAGCAGTTTACGACCCGAAGGCCTTCGTCCTGCACGCGGCGTTGCTCCATCAGGCTTTCGCCCATTGTGGAAGATTCCTCACTGCTGCCTCCCGTAGGAGTCTGGACCGTGTCTCAGTTCCAGTCTGACTGATCATCCTCTCAGACCAGTTAATGATCGTCGACTTGGTGAGCCATTACCTCACCAACTATCTAATCATACGCAGGCCATTCCCAAAGCGGATAAATCCTTTAATCCGAAGACCATATGCGGTATTAGCCACCCTTTCGGGCGGTTATCCCTCACTTTGGGGTATGTTCCCACGCGTTACTCAGCCGTCCGCCGCTCGCCGCCAGTCCGAAGACCGCGCTGCCGCTCGACTTGCATGTGTTAGGCACGCCGCCAGCATTCATCCTGAGCCAGGATCAAACTCTCCATAAAAAA
Organism: Saccharimonadales bacterium (SeqCode); assembly: GCA_034677945.1. Taxonomy (GTDB): domain Bacteria; phylum Patescibacteriota; class Saccharimonadia; order Saccharimonadales; family Saccharimonadaceae; genus UBA1547. Next base: position 39,116 of record JAXDCN010000063.1, on the reverse strand, counting down.
TGTATCGATAAATCGATACTTTAAAACTCAATATAAACTGACGATGATTTGCACAACTAAATTGTCAAAGTTCTTTTAATCTGTTGCAACTCCACGTTGTTCCGCCCAATTTCAAGCGGCCAGATTGTTATCAATCATACCTCATAACTTACGCCGTAGTCAAGTGTAATCTTTAATTAATTCGTTGACAAAAAGACAACTATGCCAATTATCAGACCAAGCGATGCTCCGGCAACTACCTCTAATGGCGTGTGACCTCTGGCAGCGCGCGGTAACTTTACTTTGCTTTTTTGCTCTTTGATTAATTGTTGAATGGCTTCTCCCTGCTCTCCGGACGAACGCCTGACCTTCATTGCATCGTACATAACAATCAAAGCAAACAACGTCGCCAAGCCGAACAGACCCGATCCCAAACCGTCACGCAAACCTATCACCGTCATCAATGCGACAGCCGTCGTACTGTGCGAACTAGGCATGCCGCCTGAAATAAACAAGTGTGATCTAAAGCCGTACTTCTCTTTCTTGATCGAACTAATAACATACTTAATGATATGAGCACCGAACCATGCTACGATAATTGTAATCAAATATGGTGACACCAGATCAGTCAGCATTGGCTGCGGGCTCCTCTCCCTCGTCCGATTCTTTATCCTTTTCAGGCATCAGGCCTAATGATGCAACTTTATCACCTTCACTCAGACGCATGATTCTGACCCCTTGTGTCGTGCGTCCAAGTGTTGGGATATCCTTTAACGCTACACGTATAGTCTGGCCCTCGTTCGAGATAAACAACGCTTCAGTGGCGTTAGGGTCCAGGCTACTTACCGTTACGATCTGACCGGTTTTAACACTTACTATGGCCGCTTTGATACCGACGCCGCCACGCTTATGCAGCGGGAAGTTTGATACCTTGGTCGATTTACCATAGCCATTCTCGCTAATAACCAACAGCTTCTGACTATCGTCATCAACTATATCCATACCGACTACCCTATCGTTCGGTCGCAGACGGACGCCGCGCACACCCATAGCCGTTCGGCCCATCGGCCTGGCATCCTTCTCATTGAACCTGATGGCCTGGCCGGCAGAGGTCGATATTATTACGTCGTTATCGCCGGTCGTCTTTTTAATCCAGCGTAGTTCATCGCCGTCGTCTAGCTTGATAGCGATAAGCCCATTATTACGAATGTTCGAATACTCGGTCAACGGAGTCTTTTTGACGGTGCCTTTCGTGGTCGCCATGAACAAGTAGCCTTCGTCACTGGCGTTCTTTTCGTGTTTGATTATCGAGGTAATCTTTTCCTCCGGTTGTAACTGCAACAGGTTGACTGCCGCTACGCCTTTGGTCGCCAAACTGGCGGCAGGTACTTCGTAAGCTTTCAGACGGAAAATACGGCCGCGATTAGTAAAGAATAGCAGATAATCATGCGAACTGGCCGGAATCAATTGGTCGATGACATCTTCCGCCTTGGTGGCCATACCGCGTTTACCCTTACCTCCGCGGTGCTGACGACGGTACTCGCTTACTAGCGTTCGCTTGATGTAGTTCTCTGCCGTCAATAAGATAACACTTTCTTCTTCCGGAATCAGTTCTTCGTCGCTGAATTTGCCAAGTTCGTGGTTAATCATCTGACTGCGGCGTTTGTCACCGTACTTCTCTTTCATCTCTAGAAGTTCTTCTTTGATGACGCGGAGGATTTCTTTTTCATCAGCCAAAATTGCTTCGAGTTTGGCAATCAATTCGATTAATTCTTTAAGTTCATTCTCGATTGCATCACGCTCAAGTCCGGTCAGTCGGCGCAGTTGCATTGCCAGGATAGCCTTGGCCTGGATTTGCGACAATTTGAACTTTTCGATCAAGGCCGCTTCGGCATCATCAGTAGTCCTGCTGGCACGAATCGTTTTGATGACTTCGTCTATGTGATCAAGGGCAATTTTATAGCCTTCTAATATGTGGGCTCGCTCTTTTGCCTTGCGAAGTTCGAATTCAGTCCTGCGCCTGACGACTACCTGGCGGTGCTTGACGAACTCGTTCAAAATCTCTTGCAGGCCCAAAATACGCGGCTGGATGCCGTCAATCAGCGCCAGCATATTGAAATGAAAACTTGTCTGCAGTGAAGTCAATTTGTATAACTGGTTTAGCACTTTTTTCGGATAAGCGTCTTTCTTTAATTCGATAACAACCCTTACTGTTCCGCGTGCACTTTCGTCGCGCAAATCACTAATCGACACGATTTTCTTGTCTTTTACCAATTCTGCTATCTTCTCTAGTAACGTTGCTTTATTTACACCATAAGGCATTTCGGTCACTATGATTTGATTGCGCCCTTTTTTCGTTTCTTCGATGTTAGCGACCGCCCTAATGACTACACTGCCTCGTCCGGTTTGGTAAGCTTGCTTCATCGGTGCTCCGCCATACACTATGGCGCCGGTCGGGAAGTCCGGGCCTTTGACGTGTTTTAGCAAACCGTCCAATGTCACAGTTTCGGGATTATCGATCAAATAAACCGTCGCGTCGACAAGCTCGGCAAGGTTGTGAGTTGGAATACTCGTAGCCATACCAACTGCGATTCCGATTTGTCCGTTTAGCAGCAAATTTGGCAATTTAGCCGGTAATACGACCGGTTCCCGTTCAGACCCGTCGTAATTGTCACGAAAATCTACGGTGTCTTTATCAAGATCAATCAGTAGCTCATTACCAACCTTGTCCAAGCGAGCTTCGGTATAACGCGAGGCCGCCGCCGGATCGCCATCCATAGAACCGAAATTACCCTGCCCGTCAACGAGCGTATAACGCATCGTCCAATCCTGGGCCAGACGCACCATCGAATCGTAAATCGCCGAGTCGCCATGAGGATGATATTTACCCATGACGTCACCGACTATACGAGCCGACTTAGTGAACTTGGTACCAGGCCGCATGCCCTGTTCGCCCATCGAATAAAGAATACGACGATGAACAGGCTTCAAGCCGTCGCGGACGTCCGGCAAAGCTCGATCAATGATAACGCTCATCGAGTAACGAAGGAAGCTGTCCTCCATTACATCTTCGACTGTTCTATCTTCTACAACACGTGAATGTGTTGCAATTTGTACAACTTCACCTTCGATTGGTGTAATTTCGTCATCATTCATGATTATACGTCCAACTCCTCAAGACTTATCGTTTTAGCTCGGCTTTGGATAAATGCCTTCCTCAAATCAACCTGGTCACCCATCAATTTTGTAAATATCGCGTCGGCTTTTTCAGCGTCTTCTATTCGTACCTGGACTAGAACACGATTATCCGGATTCATTGTTGTCTCCCATAATTGTTCGGCGTCCATTTCACCAAGACCCTTGTATCGCTGCAGTAATGTTACGCCGGCTTGTTTTGTTCGATCCGTCTCGTCGTTTATATTCGCTCCGCCGGCTTTGCGATCAACTATTAACTTATCGATGATTTTATCTCGCTCTTCTTCGTCATAGGCATAGAATTTCTTTGCCCCGGCTCGCACTAGAAACAGCGGCGGCTTTGCCAAATATACATATCCGCCCTCGACGACCTCGCGCATATAGCGGAAAAAGAACGTCAAAAGCAATGTCGAGATGTGGCTGCCGTCAACGTCGGCATCAGTCATGATAATGACCCTATGGTAACGTAGACCTGAAATATCAACCTGGTCGCCAAAGCCAACACCCATAGCCTTAATCAAACTAACAATTTCGTTATTACCCAGCATGCGGTCGAGCCTAGCGCGTTCGACGTTCAGCACCTTACCCCTTAGCGGCAGAATCGCTTGGGTTTTACTGTCGCGACCCGATTTCGCCGATCCGCCGGCCGAATCGCCCTCAACGATATACAGTTCGGATTCCGATGGGTTCTTGCTTGAGCAGTCGGCTAATTTACCCGGTAAATTCAATCCGTCTAGTACGCCTTTGCGCAAAACGTTGTCCCTAGCGGCACGAGCAGCTTTACGAGCCCTGGCTGCTAACAAACACTTCCCTACAATACCTTTGGCAGTATTCGGATTTTCATCCAAATAATACGAAAAATATTCATTCATCACTTGTTCGACATAGCGCCGCACTTCGGGGTTGCCTAACTTGTTTTTGGTTTGCCCCTCAAATTGCGGGTCAGGCAATTTAACTAGGATAACCGCGGTCAAGCCTTCGCGGATATCGTCACCCGTCAGGTTGTCTTCCTTCTCTTTTAATAAGCCACTCTTACGGGCATAGTCATTAATGACCCTCGTTAGAGCCGATCGAAAACCAACCAAATGAGTGCCGCCGTCAATCGTTAGGACATTATTCGCAAATGGCCTCACACTTTCGACGAATGAGTCGTTGTACTGGACTGATATTTCAATCATCGAGTCTTCGACCTGCTTTTCGACATAAAAGATACTGTCGCCAATTACTTCCTTGCCGACATTCAGGTGTTTGACGTAACTTTGGATTCCGCCTTCGAAATAGAATGACTCACGTTGATTGGTTCGTTCGTCTTTGACCGATACATACAACCCCTTTGTCAGGTATGCTTGGTGCCTCAAATAATTCACAACCCATTTATAGTCAAAATCAATTACTTCCTTGAAGATAGTCGGGTCTGGATAAAAAGTAATACGGGTTCCGCTCAGACGATCAACCTTGCCAAGTTTTTGGAGCTCGCTTTTAGTGACGCCTCTTTCAAACTCCATACGGTACAGCTGGCCATCCCTTGTGACCTCGGCGATGAAGTAATTCGATAGTGCATTTACGACACTTGAACCGACACCGTGAAGCCCGGATGACACCTTGTATCCGCCGCCGCCGAATTTACCGCCGGCATGCAGGATCGTCAGTGCGGTCTCAAGCGCGCTTTTACCGGTTTTGGGGTGCATGTCCACCGGAATACCTCGGCCATCGTCATCAATCGTCACTCCGCCGTCCTTTAATAACGTGACTTTGATTTTTGTAGCAAAGCCGGCAATGGCTTCGTCGATCGAGTTGTCAGCGATTTCCTTGATTAGGTGATGTATACCCTCATAACCGGTACTGCCGATGTACATTCCGGGACGTTTACGGACCGGGTCAAGTCCTTCAAGAACCTGTATCTGCGACCCGTCATAAGAACTATCAGTTTTTTGTTTGACCACTATCAACTACTCCCTCATCTATTGCAGACTTATCTAGCTATTTACAATGATTACATTATAGCGGATAATTTGTGTTCACTCAAGCGATAACGGTCTAAAACGACCTGCCTTTTGTCATTTCGGTAAACTGTATATATACATATAATATGTATAACTTGTATTGCACTGAACATATTTCTTATGCTAAAGTGTTGCTTAAGGGTAATATCGAAAAATAAAATATACAAATATATGTTTAGAAAAATAGTCTCTAATCTCCCCTTCAGCCCTGCCCTTATAGGCCAGCTTGGTTTTTATGCCAAAAGATTACGCCAAGAAGAGTTCACCAGACGGCTAGGATTGATATTCGTGGCGTTAGCCCTCGCCGTTCAATCGCTCGCGGTCTTTGACCCACCCGAGTCGGCCAATGCGTCAAGCGACTACGACATGGTTACCGGTGGCATTGGCTCTTCGATTAGTAATTACTTGAATGCATATGACAAGAACACAAAACACCTTCGCGACGTGATGAATTATGTCGGCATAACCCGAGAAGAAATCGCAGCCTCTACATATACGTCTTGGACGGTAGACAAGACGATTAACTGGAGCTTCGCTGCGCGTGTCGGCTATGATCAGGGGGAACGAGAATACAGCATACCCGACTCAAGCGGAAATCAAGCGACGACGATTTATTCCAGGCCGCTCAGCTTATCATATAATCCCAACTCCAGCGTATACGGCTGGGTTGGCCACTCGAAAAAAATAGGCTGGTTTGGCATACTGCAGTCATGCGGTAACCTTGAAACTCAAAAAATACCTACGATTCCTGATACAAATCAAGCTAGCTATTGGGGAGACGACTGCATAAAAACCGAAATGTCCGGCCAAGTCACGAGGTACACCGCAACCGGAAATGTGTCGCAGGTAATCGTTAAGGGCGGTACAGGATACAGATTGTATACTTCCGCACCCTTCACAAACTTGACGGCACCGATTAATCCTACGAACGGCCAGAATTACGCCATCAGCCACGTAATCGTTTGTTACAATCCGGCGACGCCAACGCCAAGGCCGACTCATAAACCAACACCGACACATACCCATACGCCGACGCCAACGCCAAGGCCGACTCATACACCAACACCGACGCCAACGCCAACGAATTGTGCCGTTAACCCAAATCTTACGGAAAACGATGAAAATTGCCGTCCCTGCCCAGGAAACGAAACGATTTGGATAAACAGTCCGCTTTGTACTCCGCAAATAACAAAGTCAAAGATATCAAAGAATATATCTCAGGGCTTTGTTGATGCCACCAAAGTCAAGGCAATATCCGGCGACCGAATCAGTTATACGATAACTATCAAAAACACCGGTTTGAATTCGGTATCCATGAAACTGGAAGAACCGCTGTCAGATGTTTTGGAATATTCGACATTGATCGATGCCGGCGGCGGCAAATTGGACGGAACAAGCAAAGTCCTGTCATGGTCGACTGTCAACCTAAGCCCGAATTGCGAGCAGACCAGAACGTTCGTAGTCAAGGTCCTCGACCCTATTCCGGCCACTGCCCGGGGAGCCAGCGAACCGACGTCTTATGACTGCGTCATGACAAACGTATACGGCAACGCCGTCAATATTAACGTCAATTGTCCGACGCAAAAAGTAGTCGAACAAGTCGCTACCGAACTACCGACAACCGGCCCGACCGAAAACGTTATCTTTGCCTGTATTACTTTAGCTTTGGCCGCTTTCTTCTATGCCCGCTCACGACAACTCGAGAAAGAATTGCGAATGATTCGGAAGAACGTTAGTGCAGGAATAATTTAATAAAGGACATATCTATGAGTCACAGCCCGGAAAATCTAAGTAATGAGCGAGAAAGCGGCTTTGAGTCATCAAAGAACGCTGCCGAGCAATTGGAAAAACTAGCCAATAAGGCGGAAAATTCAGCCGAGTTATCACCTCGCGATGCCGAGGCTCAGGCCGAACAAGCCCGCGCCAAAGCACTGGAAACGGCTATAAGCGTTGAAGCCGGCGGCAAGGAAAACAAGAAATCAGAAAAATCGTCAGCCTCGCCGCGACGAGGAAAGATCAGCAAAAAACAGCTTAACGAAAGCTACAAACGCACCATGAAGCAAGTCCAAGACGATTTGCCCGCCGGCAGCCGTACTTTCAGCAAAGTAATACATGCAAAACCGGTAGAAAAAACCAGTGAATTTATCGGCAGCACTATAGCACGTCCTAACGCTATCCTGGCGGGTTCAATAGTAGCTTTCTTATTAACCTTGTTGACTTATGTTACCGCAAAAACAATCGGTTATAGATTGTCGGGGTTTGAAACAATTGCGGCGTTTATCATCGGCTGGACAATCGGTATAATATACGACTATCTACAGGCATTAATAACCGGTAAAAAGCTCTAGTTTTTCGATTTGTCTACTTTATTTGCGAATCCTGACCGATACCTCATCGTCCGGCCCATTTTCCCGAATGTGCAATGCGTCACTTGCCGGCAGAACTGTCGTGCCGTCTTGAGGAATAGGCGCAGGCTTGTCGCCATTTGTCTTTACCCCATCGTTCGCGGATTGCTCGGTCTTACGTTTTTCAGCCACTATCTGTTGCCTCTTTGCTAGCCATTCATCTAAAAATGAAGATCCGCTACCGCTTTTAGGCATCTGTCCGCTAGTTTGTCCCGGTAATGACGGCGGCACTCCAGGCTGGTTCTGCCTGACATTGCTCTTTACAGCCTCTAGCTTGGCTTTTCTGGCGGCGTCGCCGGAACCTAACCGCGCAAATATATCTTGTTCGACCTGTGCCCTTGGACGGCCGTATTTGGCTGCAGACAGCTTCTTTAAAGCGTCTTGTAATTGAGGGTTCGGCTTTACCATCGGCGGAAGTAGAGTCATACTGAATGCCGCTGACGGAACACCATTTATCAAAACAGAGGTTATCGTCTGATAATTAGGCAACTTAGTCAGGTCTTCGGCGTCAAAAGTCGGAGCAAATTTCTTTTGCAAAATTTCTGCATCGGTAATACCCAGACGGCCGCTAATCACAGTGCCGATATTTCCAAGAATCGATTCGCGAATAGTATCCGTCAGCTGAGTCATGAACTGATTTGCCAGGATTAGGTTCAGCCGGTACTTCCTAGCTTCGGACAATATCGTAGCAAAAGAATCAGTCGCAAAATTCTGGAACTCGTCTACGTACAATGCAAAATCTTCGCGCTGATCTTCCGGCACGTTGGCCCGCCCCATCGCTGCGGCCTGGAACTTCATGACAAAAATCATACCTAGCAGTTGCGAGTTAAGTTCGCCAGTTTTACCTTTTGATAAATTAACCAACAATATTTTCCTGTTATCCATGATGTCGCGCAAATTAAAGCCGCTTTTCGTCTGGCCTATTATATTGCGCATCATTTCATTCGATAGGAAAGCGCCGAACTTACTAACGAACCAACCTAGAACTTCGGATTTATTGGCGTCGCTGGTCTGCGCCATTTCCTTGTTCCAAAAGTCCAGCACCGTTCGATCGGTTACGTATTTCATCTTTTCATCGGTAAAAGCCTGGTCATTAAAGACTTGCGGTATATCAATGAAGCTAGAGCCCTTCGGATCGCTCATAATAGTTAGGGCCGCATTACGAAACCAGTGTTCGTACCTTGGGCCAATAATTCCGGTGTGGCCCGGGTCGTATAATTTATATAGCATCGCTATAGCTTCCTGAATCAGAAAGTCGCGCTGGTCCTGGGTTTCGAACTCGAACAGATTCAAACCTACCGGGTTCTCCATGTCACCGGGGCTAAAGTAAATGACATCTTCTACCCTTTCCTTAGGGATGGCCCCCAATAACCTCTCTGCGGAATCGCCGTGCGGGTCGATAAAAGCAAAGCCGCGGCCGTCCATCATGTCTTGGAAGGCAAGGTTCTCAAGCAAACTCGACTTACCCGTGCCAGTCTGGCCAATAAAATACGTGTGTCTGCGACGATCGTTCGTACTTAGCCTGATTTGTTTTTTGGTGCCGCGAAATTCGTTGTAACCAAGCAGGAAGCCCTCCTCCATGACTTGGATAGGACCGTCAACCTGTTTAGCCATCTGCCTTTGGACTTGTGAGGTTGGTATACTGTGCTGATTTGGCAAGTGATAAATTGTCGCTAGTTCGACACTGTTTAGAATATTCTGCGTAACCGATTGCGGGAAGAAACGAAATATGTAGGCAGTGACGAGTTCTTCGATATCTTTGGCGACACTAAACTTGAAACCATTGTTCGTCGGCGAATCAAACAATGAAAATGCGGCGATAATGTTCTTAAGCAGAGCCTGAGATCTGGCAGCGGTATTAGATGAAACTACGACACGTATCAAGACCTCATAGCCTGGGTGGCGGGTCTTCTCTTCGATTGCATCGACCAACCCCTGCTCGAGCGAAGTAAGCTGCTTGTCTTCGGCTTTAACTTCGGTGGCTTCAAGCGGCTTCCATAACACTTCCATTATATTCCTCGTCTTGATCTGGTTTACCGCACCGGCACCCTTTTGTTCCTTGTCCTTTTTAATTTTGCCGGCTGCAAACAACGAGTTTTTAATCCAGCCATCGTAAGCCGGCCGAAGCAGTAATTGGATACCGACACCGTCTTCGCGGGTCACAGTCGACAAAGCGTTCAGTAAAGCTCTGGCCGCATCGCGTTTAGTTTCTTGATATGTCGCAATCGGATACGCATAGTTTTTCTTTAAAGTGAATTCGCCGCCTATCGTTCCGCTGATTTTACCGGCTTGGCTAAATATATTACGTTCTTCGACCTCTTCCAATCTGGCGGTAGGATAAGCCGCCGAAATCGCTTGCTTTACTACGTCCGTCAACACAGCCGGTACGATAGCATAATAATGTATCAGACCTTCGTGCGCGACTATCTCAAACGATATATGTCTTTGACCATAAACTCGACTTTTAAAGCCCTTTACGGCCGTGCTGGAAATAATATTGTACATAACTTGGGCTTCGGACAATATCTCTTCGGTAACGTCGCGCTCGTCACGCCCATTACCTTCTAAATCTTCCCCCGACGGCGGTATATGTATGTACATTGGTACCATTTTTAGACCACGTTCATAGTTTTTGGCTTCGCGTAATGTTTTTCTGTACTGCATGAATATAAACACGACAAGTGCCGTGCCGACGGACAAAACGGTGAACAGCGTGAACAAAAAACTACCCAAGCCCATAACTCTGCGTTATTCAGGCAACTGCTTATTCGGCAGCGCCTATTTCCCTCCCATATCGTTTCTTTAAATAATCGACTTGCAATATACTGACCGCTTCTTCTTGTTTATAAGGGTCGTGCCGCGTATCAGCGACTATCTTCTTGGCTTTATCTACCCATTCTTTTTCAATTAGGTCATCATCATTTGCAACCAACGGAGTGTCGCCCACTATCGAATTCTTTGGAGTGTCGGTGGCCGCAGCCACAGGGGCCGGGACAACCGATGAGACACCGGCGTCAGCTGCAATGGCGCTAAGCTCAGCACGCTGTTCAAAATGTTCGGCACTCTTTTCAACTCCCTGCTCAAGACTGGGCATACTGGGTGCAATCTCGATATTCGGGCCATGTTCAATCGAAGGCAGTTCAGGGTTAAAATTGTTTGACGGAGTTTCAGGTTTCATATCTGTAATTATACCACGCAAGCATCAAGCTTATGTATATATTTTTTACGATCTTTTCGAAACATATAAACAACCTATGGCAGTGAAAAGAATTACTAATATAAATTCATATATACCGCCTGCCCCAACCGATTGCATCGCAATAAGTAATATCGGGGCGGCTGCGATAACGGTTGAGTAATAGTATGAGCGCTTAAGACTAAAGCCCTCAAGCGGCCTCCTTGCCATGAAAGCTACAGAAAGATGAGCAATTATTCGGCTAATCGTCAACAAAAAAAACGTCACCACACCAAGTGACGTTAAATACGCAAAAACGAATATAGCTAAGATCCCGAAGGGGCCTGCCGTCGTTGGCGTCGTAGTGTTTAGCAATACAACGAGCAAGCAGAGGCTCACAATCGTTGTTGTCAAAATAAGCTTTTTTAACATTACTAAATATAACTATACCATTAGAGTTATGAGTATTGAAAGAAGCCTGAGCGACAAGCCAAATGATCCGAGTTGCAGCAAACGCCACTTAAAAAATATATTGAGCGTGTGAACCGCAGATCGACCTGCCGCTGCAGGCAATGTACTGACCGCTCCCTATAAAGGGGGCATAGGCCTGTACTAATCCGACGTTCCGCGATGCGCCCAACACTCTTACTACATTGCATAGGAAGAGAGTCGGACGCACTGGTACTAGACGGAAAGCTACACGCCGTTTGGCGGAGCATCGGCGACGCCAACCGCATGTATATAAAGTGCGTGCCTCGTCAATGCAAGACAATAACTACAGCTTGGTGTCGTCACCGAATTTCCGCCAAATTTTGGTCAGAAACTATGTTTAATTGTTAATGTATTTGTTTCGCTTTATGTTTGTTTTTGTAAAAAGCTTGTCTTCATCTTAGCATAAGAGGTACACTAGGTCAATAAACTAATCAAATTTTTTTGATGTAATAAATACTTTTGTTCTAATTTATATATTAATTTAAAGATATCCGTTGTATTTACTACATGTCTTTGTTTGTTGTTATTTGGCCTACGTTGCGTTATGTGCAACGTGTTATATTTACTACTTACCTGCCGCAAGATTTATCGTCAAATAACTATACGTCGATTGTCTATGCAATTTCGGGTGGCAATTATCGAACTAATTGATCGTAAATACGATGCAGTAATTATTATTTTTGTTTTAATTCTATATTGTTTTGGGCTTAAATTATATTTAAAGACACAACCTATCGTTATTATTAATTTTTCTCCAAAAATTGCGGAAATATGACTCTTGTTTTTTAATATTTATTTTTGACGAATCGTATTTTTGCTTCATTTTCAGCCACAAAATGTCGTTGGTTTGAAGTATATACTATTTCATTGCCTAATTTATTTATTTGTAATTTATGTGGCTGCCACTTTTTCATTTATATATTTTTTGTATTTTATATATTTACTGCCAATTCAATATTAATATATTTTTTGAAATTCGTTTCAATCGAACAACCATTGTCGTTATTAACGCGTAATATTTTATTAGCTCACGGTACTAATACATGCACGACCTTTATTACGCATTTTGCTCGCTTACGTTTTGTAATTTGATATATTGTCGATCATTCATATTAGCCGCCAGCAAATCTAATTCGATATTTTTATAACTGCTACTTCTTTTGGCAAAATTGAATGTCGATAAACCTGGGCTTTAGACTTAATCAATTTTCAAAAATTACGTTTCTAAATGACTTTTCCACAGTAGTATTTTTTACTTGACGATTTTACAAATAGTTATTGACACAAGCGGTTTAGAGCATTATTATAGGGGTAGTCTCTGAATAAATTAATTATACAGGGGCCAAAAACAAACATATGTCCAAAACTCCACGCTAAAACAACCGTTCCTCGCAGACGGTTGTTTTATTTTGCGCTAATAATATAAAAAGCTCGCTATAATGCGAGCAATTAACAATGTTTTGGTGGAGCTGCGGGGAATCGCACCCCGGTCCGAAAGGTAACCTACTATTCGTCTACAAGCATAGTTTGTCTTGATTTTTTACGACTTTCCGAACTTAAAGCCAAACAAAAACGTTCGGATTGTCCCGCAATAAAATGTCCCGATCCGGCGTTGCATCCCGCTGAAACGGTTAGCGGCATAAAATATGACACCGCACCGACGCTATGCCGCCTGAAAGATACGATGGCCCAAAATTAAGCTTGAGCAGTTGCAAGAACAGGTGACTGAAATGCGCTAGCAATATCAGCAACGAAGCTCTTGGCTTTTGCAATAAATGTTGCAGTTATTATGTACTTAACGAGTACTTTCGACTTGCAAAATAATCTGTTAATATCCTTCCGTCGAAAGCTAAAGTCAGCCCCAACGTAACGGATTGATTGTACCACAGTTTGCACTCTTTGGCCAGTCGTGCTTAAATTAAACTTATGGTTGCCAGAGTAATAACTGTCTCCCCACTGGGCTTTGAAGGCTCTATCGTCGAAGTCGAAAGTGATTCTTCAAAGGCGCTCCCCTCTTTGCAAATCGTAGGCTTGGGCAATAAAGCAATCGACGAAGCGAAGGAACGAGTGCGCAGCGCAATAACCAACTCAATGCTAGAATTCCCTAAAAAGCGAATAACAATAAATCTAGCACCGGCTGAAATGCCTAAGGATGGTGCCCATTACGATTTGCCTATTGCTTTAGCAATTCTTTGTGTAAGCGGACAACTTCAGCAAAATGAACTTGACGGCATTGTATTTGCAGGCGAATTAGCGCTTGACGGTTCGCTGCGTCCTATAAAGGGCGCCATTAACATTACCCAGCTGGCAAAGCAAGCCGGATACGGCCAAGTTTGTTTACCGCTGCCTAACGCCAAACAAGCCAGTCTGATAGACGGCATTGATATTATTGGCATTTCGTCATTAAAACAACTGTTCCTGCACTTAAAACGTGAGATTAATATTGTTCCATATTCACCTGACGTTAATCAAACGCTCAACGACGCCAGTATTTTTACACCTCCAATACTCGATGACGTAAAAGGACAAGAACAGGCGAAACGCGCTCTCATTATCGCCGCAGCCGGTCATCATAATATTCTAATGTCTGGCCCTCCGGGTACCGGCAAAACAATGCTAGCAAGAACATTGGTAAATCTATTGCCGCCATTATCACCAGAAGAACAAATAGCGGTTACAAAAATTCACAGCCTTGGGGGTAAAGTAAACGGAGAAATAGTCACGAAGCGTCCTTTCAGGTCTCCTCACCACACGGCAAGCCTTGCATCGCTTGTAGGCGGCGGCAACCATCCAAAACCTGGCGAAATCAGCCTGGCGCATACCGGAGTTCTTTTCCTTGATGAAATGCCGGAATACCCCAGATCGTTACTTGAGGCGCTGAGACAACCGCTTGAAGACAAAAAAATAGACGTTTGCCGAGCAAATGCACATATTACCTACCCTGCGGACTTTATGCTGGTCGCGACAATGAATCCTTGCCCATGCGGTTATTATGGAGACAGAACCAAAGAATGCTCCTGCACCAGCACTCAAATATTAGCCTATCAAAAGAAATTATCGGGTCCGTTAATCGATCGAATCGACATGGTAATAAATGTTTCGCGGATACCTAACGAATCATTATTGCCATCTGATTCGTTGAATAAAACTCAACATCTATCAGCGTTGGACGACATAAGACATGCAATTGATGTTCAGAAAAACAGGTACATTAGTAGTATGTTTTACAACTCATCGATGAATAATCGCGACATAAAGAAATACGCTCGCCTATCCGATGATGCCAAGTCGCTTCTTTTGAAGGCAGCTAATCGCCTTCAGCTCAGCGCCAGAAGTTATTTTAAAATTATCAAAGTCGCCAGAACTATCGCCGATTTATCAAATTCGGATTGTATACAAAATGATCATGTTTGCGAAGCCTTGCAATATCGTGGCTAATAGTACTTGAACTGACGCCCCATATCTGGTAGAATAACAACCGAGTAAAGGCTCAACTGCAAAAGAGAATCAATTAAGGAGAACTCGAGATCAGTAATTCAATTCGTATCAACCAAGAAATTCGAGCTGAGAAGCTACGCGTCATTGGACCAAGCGGCAATCAACTAGGAATCATGAGTCGATCCGAAGCATTGAAAATAGCTGAGGAAAACGGGGTTGATCTTATTGAGATCTCACCGAATGCCGATCCTCCTGTTGCGAAAGTAGTCGACTGGGGTAAATACCAGTATCAAAAGATGAAAGAGCAACAAAAGAATCGGAGAAACTCTAAAGCAGCCGAGCTGAAACAGATGCGTCTGGGGTTAAAAATCGGGTCAAACGACCTTGAAATCAAGCTTCGCAAAATACGAGAGTTTTTGCACGACGGCCACAAAGTAAAGATATCTCTTTTCTTTCGCGGACGTGAAATGGCTCACCCTGAACTTGGGTACGAGATGATCAACCGGATCATATCTCTGCTCGAAGCAGACGCAATATTAGAGCAACAGCCTCAGATGGCCGGACGCAATCTGAGCATAGTAATAAGGAGTAAGTAATGCCTAAATTAAAAACCCACAAAGGAACTGCCAAGCGTATCAAAATTACCAGCACTGGTAAATTGACCCGCCGCCGAGCATACGGCAACCATATGCTGGCTAAAAAAAGCAAAAGCCGCAAGCGTTCGATCAATACTACAGCGACCGTCAGCGGATCGATAGCAAAAAACGTTAAACGAGCGCTAGGCGCCTAAAAGGAGTAATCGAAATGCGAGTAAAAAGAGGCGTCACCGCCAATGCCAGGCACAAGAAGATATTAAAACTTGCCAAGGGCATGCAACATAACCGTACAAGGTCATACCGGCTTGCTAAACAAGCTGTTATAAAAGCTCTCCAATACGCTTACCGCGACCGCCGCAATAAAAAACGCGACCTGCGCAGCCTTTGGATAACCCGCATCAATGCCGCTGCTAGGGAGCTGGGTACGACTTACGGCCAATTGATTGCCGGCATGAAAGCGAAAAACATTGAAATCGATCGAAAGACCTTATCTGAACTGGCGGTCAGTGAACCGAAAGCTTTTGCCGAAATAGTCAAAGAAGCAAAATAATAAACTAAAAAATGACCACTTCCCAAAAAGAAGTGGTCATTTTATATTGGCAGTCCATCGATAAGCCGGGTTCTGTCGTGGATGATCATCTATCTAGCCAAATGGTTGCCCATCTGATCAAGCGGATATCGACCTGCGGGCGGAGCCGCCCTTATGTGCAGACCTCCTTGCAGTTGACAGGGTTTACCTCCACGCCATGTCACCATGGTGTGCTGTGGGCTCTTACCCCACTCGTTTCATCTTTTCCCTTCGACAAAGCTCAGGGTAGTTTCGTTTCTGTGGCACTTTCCCTAGGGTTACCCCCGGTCGCCGTTAGCGACTGTCATGCCCTATACTGCCCGGACTTTCCTCTCCTCACTTCTTTAGGAAGTGAGGGGCGATCACCTAATGAGCTGCCAATATAATTATATCAAACTTTTTCAATCAAAGTGCCCCGGGAGTCACCTTTGGCGAAAGATATTCCCCGCCTTATAGGCAAGGTGGGTACTCGCAAATCGTCTCCACGGAGGCGAATCATTAAAGTTCCCTATCTACATGCTATTCAGGAAAATCATGTACGCCTAGGCTTGCCCCGGGACACTTATATTATAACATTTTAGAGCCCGAAAATGTGGCCGAAGAAATCCAGAAAAAGACCGATCGCTTTGGCAAAAAAATTCTCAAAAGCCGTGTCTGCGAACAAAATAATCGCAAAAACGATAAGTATCCCGAATTGCTCCATCGCTTCCATTGCTCTCCTGGCAAATTCCGGAGCCAAAGCGTAAAGTACGCGCGAACCGTCAAGCGGCGGAATCGGAATCATATTAAAGATAAAAAATCCTATATTGACTATTACGGACGCGCCGAATATTTGGCCTTCTATACCTTGTTGCGGCAATCCGGCTAGCACCCAGAAACTAAAAGCAATAAAAGCCAAAGCAAAATTCGTCAGCGGTCCGGCCAGGGCGATCAACGCCGCTCCCCACTCGCCCCAGCGGACATTATGAGGGTTGAATGGCACGGGCTTGGCACCACCGAATATCGGAGCTCCAGTTAGCGCCAATAACAGCGGCAATAAGATCGTCAAGAACGGGTCGATGTGCTTGATCGGGTTCAACGACAGCCTGCCTTGCAGTTTGGCGGTATCATCACCCAGCCAGTAACTGGCATAGGCGTGCATAGCTTCATGAAGCGTCATCGAAAACAAAATGACAATCAATACGATCGCAATATACACAAAATCAATATTCGCATTAATCACATTAACTAGTATAGCAGTTTGCCTGCAAAAATAGGCTCGCCGGGCGCTAATACACATCCTTGACGTATGGGGTAAAAAGTATTACACTGGTAAGGATTCGTAAAAATAAGTGGAAACAATAATATGGCATCACGCTGTGAATTAACCGGAAAAGGAAAACAATTTGGCCACAATGTGAGCTTTTCTTTGCGTCGTACTAACCGAGCTTTCAAACCGAACCTGCAAAAGAAAACTTTTGAAGTCGAAGGTAAAAAAGTTAACATGGTACTAAGCACTCAAGCTATCCGCACGCTAAAGAAAAAAGGCATTATAGCCTAACCTGACTTGTAGTTAGTTAACATACTAAATGCCCCCGATCCGGGGGCATTTAATTATCATACCATGTAAACAATACAATCAGCTTCGCGTAATCTCGACGATTGACAAGGTCGCGCCGGCTACGGGCGCTTGCTTCGACTTGAACTTCGAAACCGTTTCTACCGGAACGCCCAATTCTGATACGAACTGTTCCAAACCGTTTTGCGGTACTTCGTACTTCAGCGATTTATCCGCATAATGGACGGGTATGACTATCTTCGGGTTTATCGCCCTGACTAATCCAGCGGCGGCCGTAGCATCAAGCGTATAGCCATTGCCACCGACGGGAATAACCAGAATATCGAGTAAGCCAAGCTCTTCAAGCTGTTCGTCTGACAATTTTTCATATATATTACCTATTATGCCAATACGGCTGTCGCCAATTTCAACCCGGTACATCGTCGACGTCATGGATTCTTTCTCATCGTCAAGATGGCGCTGAGCGGCTACACCTTTGATATCAAAGTCCGAAACGCCGTATTCACCCGGGCTATCAATCACCAATATAGCGTCGGGATTATTTACAGCAAATCTTTCTTCCGTCGCTAATTCTACCGAGCCTTTCGTGGTCATATCATTTAGGCCTACCAAGGACAGCTTTGGGTCGGTAACTAACCTGGACTTTTTCGTGTTAATCACAATGCAATTAGCACCTTTATATTCAATCTCAAACATGCGTTTCTCTCCCTTATTGTTTGGTCAAAATATTATCTTTGTCTATCACTACGCTGTGTTTATTATTCAGTATCTCGGTAATAAATTTATCACGAATACTGAGGCGATAATAAAACTCGTCGTATGGTATCACACTGTAGTTAATTTCGCGGCCCTCATTTTTTTCAATATTCTTAATAAAAACCGATACTTTTGCTGAGGGCACGCTGCCTATTAATAATACGTCGATCGGCGCGGTTGACCCTTTTATTAACATGCCGGCAAATATCGCAAGCCGCAAGCCCGAAACACTACTCAACATCGGACCGTATTCGGTAACAGAAGTGTCTTCTTGCTTCGTCTGGACGGCTACGTTCGCTTCGAACGGAACGTCGCTAAATATTGCCCTTAAGGGCACATAGTATTCATACCTCTGATTTACCTGGTAATACAATTTATTGTCCGAACTGTCGCTAGTTATAATACCGACATTCAACATATTAGAAAGCTCGCGTCTGACTGAATTAATCTGCTCATCAATTTTACGCGTGATTTCACGTACATAAAAAGACTGGCCTGGATTATTCAGGAATAGGTGCAGTAACTTTACCCTCGTTTTTGAACCAAACAGTGCGTCAATCATATATTCATTCCGGATAATTTTCGTGTTCTATAATATCACGAATTCTCGCGGATAGCGAGCCGGTCGGATAAGTATTTACGAGCATCATCAAGCGCTAGCCAATTAATATAGGGGTTTCGCCTTAACCATGTCATCTGACGCTTAGCCAATCGCCAGTCAAGTGTTATAAATGTATTTTTTGCATCAACCAGTGAAATGTCACCTTTTATGAATTTATATATTAACGGATATATATTCGACTTCATCGCTTCATTATCCCAACCATATTTGTCACCTAATGACTTTGCTTCATCAATCACGGTATCCTCAAATATTTGTTCAGCCCGTTGTTCAATTCTGGTGCGCAAAATCGACTTTTCCGTTGCTATTCCTACAATAATGCTATTGCTTACCGGAACAACTAGCTTTTGCGGTTTTTGGTTATTTCTCTCTATAGAACGTATGACATATCGTTTATTTTTATAATTTTCAGGCAAGGTTATTCCGTTTTTTTTGCAATAATCATGCAGTTCATCCAGCGACATGCGTTGTAGTTTTT
Source organism: Saccharimonadales bacterium (SeqCode) (assembly GCA_034677945.1). Taxonomy (GTDB): domain Bacteria; phylum Patescibacteriota; class Saccharimonadia; order Saccharimonadales; family Saccharimonadaceae; genus UBA1547. The sequence goes on along the minus strand of JAXDCN010000063.1, from coordinate 19,851 downwards.
GCCTTGTTTCTTGGTCTGCCCTTTCGCCGAATTGATAGTCAAAAATTACCGAGTCAACGTATAGACCGGTGCCCCCTACCAGAAACGGCACATGACCGCGCGAACGTATCTCTTCTATTTTTTTGTCGGCGTAGCGTTTAAAATCGGCAGCCGAAAAATATTCGCCTGGTTCGACTAAATCAATTCCCCAATGCGGAACGGTTGCTTGTTCGGCCTTGGTAGGCTTGGCCGTGCCGATATTCATATATTTGTATATCGTCCTAGAATCGGCACAAATGATTTCGCCGCCGCATTTTTTGGCAAGTTCTATTGCCAGTGCGGTTTTGCCGCTGGCTGTCGGACCGACAATAACGACTAACGGAAGATTTTGCGACATAGGCTATAATGACGTCAAAAAGTCTTTGAGCTCATCTAGTTTGACTTTTTGCTCGCCTGACTGAGTCCTGACGCTGACTTCGCGTGCATCCTTGTCCTTTTGACCCACTATCAATTGAACTGGTATTTTCCATTGCGTCGCCTCACGGATTTTCTTGCCGAGCGACTCATTCCGGTCATCGACCGAGTACCTTAACCCATTATATTTAAGCGGTTCCATCAATAGCACGCTATCAAGGACTTGTTTGATTTCGGCTACGTAGTCATCGACGGCATTGGTGATTGTCAGAATCCTGACTTGTTCGGGGGCAACCCAGAACGGGAACCAACCGCCAGTCTTTTCGATCAAGAATCCCATGAACCTTTCGTACGAACCGATGATAGCACGGTGAATAATTAACGGCTTTACTTTTTTACCGCTCTCGTCGATATAGTTCAGGTCCATACGATACGGCACCAGAATATCGACTTGGGCGGTGGCGATGGTGTCTTCCTTGCCAAGCACGTTCCTTGTTTGGACATCAATCTTTGGGCCGTAAAAAGCGGCTTCACCCTCGGCTTCCACGAACTCGGCGCCGAATTCGCGCATCGCTTCGCGTATAGAATCACCCGCTTCCATCCATACTTGCTTGTCACCGGCATACTTATCTTTTTCAAAGTCCGGCAACGACAGACGGTACCAATAATCCGATATGCCCATTACTTCGTAGACCGATTTGAACAATTCCAGTACCTTAATGAATTCATCCTTCAGCTGATCCGGACGTACATATATATGTGAGTCGTTCTGGGTTATCGGCCCGCGCACACGGATGAGACCGGTCAAAGTGCCGGACAGTTCTTTACGATATATCCGGCCCGCCTCGGCCAGTCGGTATGGCAGATCGCGATAACTTTCGACTAACTTTTCAAAAATCATATGATGATGCGGGCAATTCATCGGCTTCAAATAGAATGTCTGCCCCTCGTCATCCTTCAATTTATACATGTCGTCGCTGTAATAATCAGCATGACCCGATCGCTTATATAAATCTTCGTGCGCTAAAACCGGAGTCTCGACGTAATGATAACCCCTAGCCTCTTCTTCCTGGCGCATATAACGTATAAGTAAGTCTTTGATTGTCTCGCCCCGCGGCATCATCAAAGGCAGTCCTGAACCGACCGAGTCTGAAATCATATAGATATTCATTTGCGGCCCGACGACGCGGTGATCGCGCAACTTGGCTTGTTCTAGCCTCTCAAGATAATCTTCTAATTCTTTTTCGGTCTCGAAAGCCACGCCGTACAGACGCTGCATCTGCGGATTAGTCTCTTTACCGCGCCAATAAGCACCGGCGACGCGCATCAGTTTGAATACGCCGGCTTCTTTGGTACTCGTGATATGAGGACCGCGGCAAAGATCCGTAAAATTGCCGTTTTTATAAAAAGTAACGTCTTTGACTTTCGATTCTTCACTGGATTCAACGCCCAGCTCTTCGGCATCGATTTCTTTGGCTGCGGTAGTGCCCGAACGTTTCAAATCATTCAAAAGTTCTTCTTTGTATGGCTGATTGTTCTGCTTGGCCCATTCGATTGCCTGATCGATCGGCATTTCAATCCGCTCAAAATCTTCACCTGACTCGATAATCCCCCTGATTGTCTTCTCTATCTTCGGAAAGTCCTCCTCTGAAATAGTAACGCCGCCTAGATCGATATCATAGTAAAAACCGTCCTCGATTACCGGTCCGACGCCAAATTTCGCCTCCGGCCACAGACGCTTGACGGCTGCAGCCATAATATGGGCCATGCTATGGCGTATCAGATGTAATTTTTCTTCCTGCATTTCATGCTCCTTTGTTATATGTAAATAAAAACATGCGATGTCTAGTTTTAAAGTAATTTAAATCTATTTATCGCATGTCTCGGACCCCTTAATGGGGCGGTTCCACCGGACTTCTCGCTAATTCGCGAACTCTCGTGAAGCGACGTTATCGCACGTCCCTACGGCCCGCGGAACTCGGTAATTGGTTGGATTACGTCAGCGTTCACATATTATAATATCACATTCTTGCGCAGTCACCCCTATTTTGGTATCCTTATTAATAGTCTGGGTCCTTAGCTCATTTGGCTAGAGCGCAACATTGACGTTGTTGAGGTGAAAGGTTCGAATCCTTTAGGACCCACCAGAATTGATCCTAAGCTCACTGCTGCATGCGGTGGGCTCTTTTGTTTGCTTGTTTACCCACACTACGCAAAAGTTTTCCACCCGCCTTGCTGGCAGTTTTTGCATCGTGATATATCATGGATAGTATAACCCGTTGGCGACTGTTCCATTGACATATCATTGTACTTATGCTAACATAGGGGCATGGCTCAGAAACAACAGATTCAAGCTAACAACTCCGTATCCCAACTCGAACGTTTTAACCTCGGGTTTGAATACGATAAAACTCTACAACAAGTAAAGCGCGAGATGCGAATTCGTACCCTTGACTAAGGATCTTATCGCATTGAGTAGAGCGCATGTTACATAAAAACAAAAATAATTAATAGCACCCTAATAAATACGGGTGCTATTAAAATTATCTTGTAACTTTTTTAGAACGCTTCAACTTCGATTGTTGCCTTGCTAAAGCAACCGATTGATGCGTGGCTTTATGAGTCACGTCGAACTTATCTAAGTATTTACCCAAAAACAAGCGGCCCTGGGAATTCAGCGCCGCTGCCGAGCTGTAAAGCACCGACGTAAAAGGCATCAATACCCACTGCGCCAACATCCAAACCGTACGGCGACGTTTATATCGTTCAGGACGCGGCGGCAACATTTTAAATGAAAGAAAAATCGTTATAAAAAGCCCTATCATGGCAATCTGTTGAATCGTACTGACTACGTCCGGTAATTGATTCGCCGGCACGCTTCGAGCAGCTTCGCTATTGACCAACAATGGCACCCAGCCGCCAACCGCCACCATTATCGAAACACAGGCTAGTGTTACGTGACCATCCAGAAGCCTCAGGAACTTTGCAAGCCCGCTGAGCAATGAAACATTGCGGTCTCGCGTAAAGACCCTCACAGCCACGTAGGGAACGTCTGAGGCCCCGTACGCCCAACGGCGTAGCTGAACGAATTGGGCTTTTAAAGTTTTAACGTAAGTATCGGATAGTACGGCATCCTGATAAATCGGCACATAAATCGGGACTACCGAATAATTGCCGCCAAAATAGAAATAACTTCGCCAATATTGGTGGCCGTCTTCGACGATGGTACGAGTACTCCAAAAGCCCATTTCTTCAAGTGCTTCCATCGGTTGAGAATGCGAGGCGAAGTTGCGCAGCGTATGCGGCCGCATCGAACTGATGATATTCCAAAACGAATTACCTGTCGCGATGACCCGCATAGGCGCCGGAGCATCCCAAATATTGCTAAAGAACAGACAAATGGGCTGGAAAGACAGGTGCTTGCGGTCCTCGCGGACAATGAATTCATAGGTCAAGTAATCAAAATAGGTTTTGTAGGGCTTGTTATCAGCGTCAAGCGTCGTTACGATGACATTTTTTGACGCAATCCCCTGTTCTTTCAGCCAATTCTGCAGAAAATGTCCGGCGTAAGTTATATTACCGCCTTTACCTATGACTTCGTTCGGCATGCCATCTGGATGCTCGACTAAATGAAAGGCATGAAATTTGTGACCGTATACTTTTTTCAAACGCATCACCGTTTCATAAGTCGCCTGCCCGCCTCTGGCTTCATAAGCCAATACTAAAATAATATGCCCACTGTCATAAGTAGTATCGGCAATTGACTCGATGGTCGGCGCCAATATCTCGTAAGACTCGTTATACATGGCAACAATAACCGCGTTGTATATCTGGGACGGTTTCGGAAAACTGTCCGGATCAGCCGATATTAGCCTTAGATTTTCGATGTGAGCTGATTTTCCAAAAGTCTTAGAGCGGCTGTTGCCTATTGTCCTATAGGACATTTGCGGATTTTCAAGATCCGCCAGACGCCGGCTCCAATCGACGTTTTGAGCCGCCTCTAGCCTGTTCCGGCCTTGGATAGTGTGATACGCGATGCCGACAGCCTTAACTAGCAAAGTGACTATGATAAGCAGCAGATAGATCGCGGCCAGTATCGGACTGACTAATGACAGAACAACTAGTAAAACGAGCGCGCCATAGCTAAGCGTTGCCGGCAACATTTCGAACAGCCGGTATTTGAAAGTTCTTTTACCTAAAGGAATCTCTAGGTCAATCATAAAATCGCAGAAGGTTTCCAGACGTTAATTACCGCCAAAGCCGTCGCTAGGCCCAGTAAAATTATAGTGATTCCGAACCAAGCAAACATGACCGCTAGCGAGCGGCCTTTCGTAACCAATAACTTGACTGAAATGGCTGAGTGAAGTGCAGCGACGACTAGCGGGAACAGCACGAAAACGTACAGATAGAACCACTGATCACGATAAAGATGCGTTATCCCAAAAGCAGAATAATGAGACACTAGCTGCATCTCGCTGGGCTGAATCTTAATAGCGATAATTATCGCTATTATCAAAGCCATCATGGACATACCAGATAATAATAGCAACAGATACCTGTCAGCTATGAGTTGTTTTAATGATTCTTTGATAATTGTTTTCATAATAAATAATCACAAATGGAGCCGCTGTCCGGATTTGAACCGGAGACCTACGCTTTACGAAAGCGCCGCTCTACCAGCTGAGCTACAGCGGCACGAAGTCGAGCATAGTTATTATACCATTCCTAGAGCGCAAAATAAACGATACTTCCCCGTTGCACCGGTGTGGAAAAACTGCTATCATATCTAGGTTAACTCATCGCAACGTGGGCTCGTAGTGAAGGGGTTATCACGCCTCCCTGTCACGGAGGAGATCGCCGGTTCAAATCCGGTCGGGCCCGCCAAAATTAAAAAATCACCTATAGGTGGTTTTTTAATTTTGAACGAGACCCGAACTGAACTTGACCGGCGGTCGCGATTCGCTGGAAGCGAAGCGCTGGATCGCCGGGTCGCGGAGTGAATGAAGCAAAAGAAAGCACCGCGGGTATTTTCTTTTGCGAATGAGCGGAGGAGGCCGAAGGCCGATAATCCGGTCGTTTCTATCGTCGGGTCACGGAGTGAATGAAGCGAAGAAAAGCGCGAAGCATTTTTCTGAGCGAGTGAGCGGAGGGGGCTTTAGCCGATAATCCGGTCTTTAGTGTAGCGAAACGTAAAATCGCCGGGTCGTGTAGCGAATGAAGCAAAAGAAAGCACCAGATTATAACCTCACCGCCATTGACATTTTAAAGTGTTTATGTTAAATATAGAAATATGGATAATCTAAAAACAAACATGGAAACGAATAGCCAATACGGCGGCGAAAAACCCGCAAAGATACGCCTGGCTATAGCCCGCATCGCAAGTCAAGACGGAGAAAATCTGTCTGACGAAAACCGAATTGATTCCCAAGAAAAAAATGCAAACGAAATTAGCGAAACGCTTCTAAAGTTGAAAAACGAAGGCTACGGTACTATCTCGCACGGCGATGGGCCTTGGATAACAAAAGGTAGCGAAAGAATAAAGGTTTCGGACGAATGGTGCGTGAGACATCCTGAAGGCAAAGTTGCCGCTATTACTATCTACAAGACTGAACACATGGATTACTCGGCTGAACCGCACGATGATACAGTCAGGTCGGATTACGAGACCGATGGAGAGTATCTGGGCCACCTAGATGAATGGCAGATACAGATAGGCCCGGATTACCCGATATCCATACTGGACCAACCTGAAAGCCAGGAAAAGCATTAGACTAATTAAACTACCAAGACAAAACCTCGCTAAAAGCGAGGTTTTGTAGTTCCAAATTAATTAATCACCTATCGTCACGATGCATAACACGATCAGCTATGCCATCAATAAGATTCTTTAGGTCGGGGGTAAAGCGATCGGGATATTCCTGGATTTCCGTTTGTATTTGTGAATAAGGCATTTCAACAAAATAATTTACTTCAAAATCAGACTCGATCGTTTCCAGGTCGCCATCATATAGACCTACATACGAATATGTCCTGGTTGGTTTTTCATAATAATCTCCTGCTCTGTCGTGTCTGCCCGATATTTGCCACGGGTCGACACCGATCTGCACCGCAACGGCTTCACGGCCCAAATTAACACCTTCAAGAGCCTTTTTACCTAAAGCAGCAACTATTTTCAGTGATACACCACCCATTTCCTCCGAGGCTTCCATTTCAACGGTTTGATCAGGCGTCAGGCCCGAAGAAATGTGACCGCCAATCGTTTTATCCAGCCTCTTATTATCACTTCTTTCTTGAAGGATAAATATCGGATCATTATCCGCCCCTTTACTCCGAGCTAGCCAGACATGAACAGCCGACACGCCAATACTCGACTCGCCATTTTTCGAGTATTCCTCCTTTATCATGGACAGCACTTCCGAAAGCGGTTTCTTTTCGATGATAACATTACCGTCACTATCTATAGCATCGACAAGTTCAACCCCATTGGTGTAATTATTTAGAGTTGTCTTTTGTTCATTAGTCATCATGCATATAATAGAATTCTCAACAATAAATATCAACGCTTAATAGTCCTGAACATTTAATTGCTTATTACTAGTCTGGACAACGGCACGGCAGATAGCTTAATACAAGAACAGCTGCGCTGCCTCGCCGTAATACCGCTCTAAAAATTCTTTTTTGTGTTCAAAGAACCTGCCATTTTCGATACTATTACGGATTGTGTCAACTGTATGAACAATAAAATATTCATTATGAATACTGGCCAGCGTCAGCCCCAAAATTTCTTCGGACTTGAACAAATGATTTACATAGGCACGCGTAAAGTTTTTGCATGCGTAACAACCGCAATCTCGATCGATCGGCCCGAAATCGGTCGAAAAATTGCTGTTTTTGATATTTATCCGTCCGTCATAGGTGTACAGGGCGCCGTTACGAGCTTGTCTAGTCGGCGCCACGCAATCGAACGTATCGATACCGTATTCTACGCCTAGGAACAAATCAGCCGGCTGAGCACCCATCCCTAACAAATGGCGCGGCTTGTCTTCGGGCAGCGTTTCGTTGATCCACCTGACAGTCGACGGCACTTCACCTGGCTCGAATACCCCGCCAATGCCAAAACCGTCAAAATCAAGGCCGGATAAAAAGGCGGCGCTTTTTTTTCGATAATCCTCTTCCCTAGCACCCTGGACTACGCCAAACAGCGCCTGCAGGTTTTCGCCGCGCGATTCATGTTCTTCGTTAAGTTCTTTATGCCTATTTAAACAACGTCCCGCCCAGGAATGAGTCCTGTTCATCGCCTTTTCGATATATTCACGACCTGCTAGCGGTGATGTCAGTTCATCGAAGCACATATGAATATCAGAACCGATATCGTGCTGCAGTTCCATCGACATCTCCGGAGTCATAAACAACTTGCTGCCATCCAGATGTGACCTGAAGTGAACGCCTTCGTCGGTCACTTTAGTCAGTTGACCGGTTGAATGAACAGCCTGAGAAGGATCACCTTTTTGACTATGACTGGTCGCATCGATACCCTTTTTATAAGCCATACCAAGCGAAAACACCTGGAACCCACCACTATCGGTGAATATCGGGCCATGAAAATTCATGAATTTATGAACACCGCCTGCTGCTTTGATTATTTCGGCACCAGGTCTAAGCATCAGATGATAAGCATTGACCAAAATGGATTGCCCGCCTAGCTCGATTACCTGCTCAGGCGTCAAAGTTTTTACGGTGGCTTTGGTACCGCCAACAATAAAAGCTGGCGTTTGAATGTCGCCATGGGGCGTTTTAATAACGCCAGTCCTAGCAAGACTGCCGCTCAAACGTTTTTTGATAGAAAATTCCAGTGCCTTTTTCATAATTGTCCCTACAATATTAGCATTGAATCGCCATAACTAAGGAAATGGTATTTTTCGGCCGCGGCGTGTTCGTAGGCCGGCAGCAACTTGTCCCAGCCGGCAAAGGCGGCCGTCAACATCAAAACCGTACTGCCCGGTGCATGAAAATTCGTCAGCAAGCCATCAATTAGCTTGAAATCGAAGCCCGGATAAATGAATATATCTGCCTCGCCGGAAATATCAGAATCAGTACGGATGATTCTTTCGTATGCGTATTCGAGCGCTCTGGCCACAGTCGTACCAAGCGCGATAACCCGGCCACCCGACGCCTTGGTGGACCTAATCGTTTGGACGGTTTCGAATGGAATCTCAAAATATTCCTGATGCATATGATGGTTTTCGATATCGTCGGTACGAATCGGCAAAAAAGTGCCTAAACCGACATGCAAGGTGATTCTAACAATATTGATACCTTTTACGCGTAAAGTATCTAAAATTTCCTCAGTCATATTCAGACTGGCTGTCGGTGCCGCGACCGAACCTTTTTCGTCAGCCCAGACCGTTTGATAGCGCTCGACGTCCAGCGGCTCGGCCTTGCGGTGCATATACGGCGGCAATGGTACCTCACCGTATTTTTCAACTAAATCCAGCAGGTCTTGGTCACTTTTTATGATAGCCAACCCACCGTCCTGAATCTCTTCGACTAGCAAATTAGCCTCGCCGACTTTAAGTTTATCACCAAGCTTTAATTTCTTGCGATACAGTACCCTGTGCCGGTGCCAATCGCTATCAAAACTATGTTTTTCAAGTACTACAAGCTCGCGCGTTGCGCCGTTCTCCTTGGTCGCGTTAAGGCGCGCTTTTATTACTTTCGTATCATTGATGACAAGCGTATCACCGGACCTTAGAAATTTCGGCACATCATAATAATTTTCATCCTGCATCAGACCGCTGTTTCGGTCCAAAACCAATAGACGCGATGTACCGCGTTCGATGGGAGGTTTGTCCGCAATTAACGAATCCGCCAGTTCATAGCTATAATCGGATAATTTCATGCCTTTATTTGTCTGTGACCGAGATAAATCTGCTGATTTTCTTGTTCTTTTTCAGGTCGCTCAACTCTTTGGTAAATTCGGTCAATGGTATTTTTATATATTCGAAACTGACCTTCGAATCAGTGCTATCTAGCAACTTGACGATGAAATAGTAATGGCCGTCCTCGTTTGCTAATTTATCACCCCAAGAGGATTTGATTAGTGTAGAAGTCTGAAGTTTATTCAGCGTAGCCGCCGCGGCCGCCAAGCCGCCGTCTTGGTTAGTCTTGGGGACCCAGCCCGAGACGCCGTACGCGACTTTCGTATTCGTATTAGATAAGGCAGTGGCTAATGCCGTAAAGTCGGCATTCGGATCGTTTTTTAGGTTCGCAAGCGCAGTACTAGCGACATTCAGCGCCCCCTTGTCGATTGCGTAAGCAACCTTTTGTCGAAGCAGCTTAATCCTAATTACATAACGATATTCAGACGGGCTCCAACCATAGTAATCCAGTGTTACCGCGTTATATGTCTGCTCTGAAATCTCGCCGTCACTAGTTTGGCGCTGGCTTTTGATAAAACTCTCGAGTTCAGCGTCGGTCACGATAATGCTCAAGGCACTAGCCAACTTCATGGCATAAGCATCAGCAATAGCGTCGGCAAGAGATTGTTGCTTGACGTATTCAATCTGCCTCTTGCCGTCCGGAGTCTTAGTATTCAACTGCTCCTTTTGCTCTAAATAATGAACCGAGCCCAGATATTTCATAAGATAATCGCTGTAAAGAACTGGCTGGCCGTCGACATAGGCTACCGGCACAGGTATCACCTTCGTGACACGGTACATGAATTCACTGGTATTCTGTTCAGGGTACAACTGCCACCAGCCAACTATCAATAGCGCAATCAACGCCGCTAGGCTGATTATAATCGCGTTAATTACTAATTTATGCTTGGCATACTGGATCGGATATTTAAAACGTCGTCCGCCGGCCAAGATATGCTCTCGGTGTTCGGCAACTGTCTCGCTGGTTATTCGAGAAGACGGCGCTTCTTTCTTTTTTGTCAGCTTATGCAACAACTTCTTCATGATTTCCTTGGCGCTCAACGGCGTTATTAACCGCATCCTGCAGTTTATTATAAATTTTATCAGGGTGTTCGACGTTACGAATGACCAGGTCACCCACGAAAGTCTGGATGACAATGGTTCCAAAATGAAAGATTTCGCCGCTGAATCCCGGTATATTATAGCTTATGTTTTGGACCTTGGACAACCTGAGCTCGACTACGTCCTTGCCGAAAAAGCCTCGCTGCGTAACCTGGCGGATACGCTGATCAGTTACGATATAAATCGTAAAATACCATAAAATAAGGTGGTAGCTGAACAATATCAAGCCAACGACGAAACCGCCTCCGGCTATCGCCAACAAAGAAAACATCGTATCCATATCGACATTACTGCCCCAAATCAACATCGGCAAGGATGCAATCACGAACACGCCCAAAAGCAAATAAAACCCTTTGCGCATGGCAATAATGTGGCGACGAAACACGAACAAAAGCTTCTCGCCTTCGCGCTGGCCATCAAAATCAAGTTGCGGCTTTTTATTAGCCTCTTTTTTTGTCATATACATATAATAACAGCTCCGCCAAGCTTTCGCGAAGCAGAATGGTACCCCGGGCAGGAGTCGAACCTACAACCTTATCCTTAGGACGGATCTGCTCTGTCCAGTTGAGCTACCGAGGCTTACCTCTATATTATAGCGTAAACAGCCTGTTTAGTTACTTTTTGTTCGGGACAAAGCCGCGAACTGTCGGGCCATGTACAGTTTCATACTCGCCGTAAATTTCGGATTTATCAAACCACAAAGCGATTTCTTGCTCGGCTTCCTGACGATTGCCGGATGCATGCAAAATGTTCGGCAATGTCGAACCCACTTTATTGGTAAACGTGCGCGTGATATGTGTGTAGTCGCCCCTGATCGTGCCCGGGTCCGAATCACGAGGATCGGTCGTTCCGACCAGTTTGCGAACATATTCAACCACCTCAACACCTTCCAACACAAATGCAATCACTGGCGTCTCGGTCATTTGCGCCAACACGACATTATATATATCCTCTCCCCAGCGGCTGATAAGATTACTGATCCCCTCGTAGTGTTTGTGGAAATGAAGCTCTTCCGGAGCAATCATTTTCATGGCAACGATTTTGATACCGGCTCGCTCGAAACGACTAATTATCTCGCCTACTAGACCGCGCTTGATAGTGTCCGGCTTTAATATTATCAGTGTTCTTTCGATCTCTGACATTGCTGTCTCCTTAACTAGTTTAATTTGACTTATACCTAGTATACCAAAAGAGTGCGATTCGAGTATTTTTAAGCTATGCTAGTATTATGTACATGTCGGAACTTTTGCTCGACTACATCGAGCATATCGAGGTCGAAGGCGGACGATCGGCCCATACGGCCGAAAATTATAAGTTATATTTGGAACGCTTTATTGAATTTACAGATGATATTGCCGTTGACAAAATTACACCGGAAGTCGTCCGTAAATACAGGCTATGGCTAAACCGTTACAAGAATTACAACGATGATGAACTTGCTACGATTACGCAAAGCTACCATCTTATTGCTTTGCGTGGTTTTTTGAATTACCTTTCCAAGCGCAATATCCCCAGTTTGCCGCCAGAAAAAATCGAATTGCCAAAAATATCACGCAAACAAGTGACTTTTTTGCACTTTGACGAAATCGAAAGATTACTTGAGCAAATAAACACCGACGACGAGGCGGGCTTGCGAGATCGGGCGATAATCGAATTGTTGTTCTCTAGCGGACTGCGCGTTTCAGAACTGGTTAATTTAAACCGCGATCATATTAATACCGCCCGGCGCGAATTCATGGTTAGGGGCAAAGGCCAAAAAGACCGCCCGGTTTTTATCAGCGAAAGTGCCAGCCAGCACGTCAGCACATATTTAAAAGCAAGGACTGACAACCTGCCTCCCCTTTTCATCAGCTACAGCCGAAATAACGTTCCCTCGACCGGCGGAGATTACCGCCGATTAACACCTCGGAGCATTCAGCGCATCATTAATCGCTATTCAAGGCTGGCGGGTATCACCAAACACGTCAGCCCGCATACCATGCGCCATAGCTTCGCGACGGACTTGTTGATGAACGGCGCCGATATTCGCAGCGTTCAAGTAATGCTAGGCCACAGCAGCATCAGCACGACTCAGGTTTACACCCACGTCACCGACGAGCACCTGCGCGAAGTGCACCAAAAATTTCATAGCGATACGAATTAAGGATAATATCTGGTCTGATCGGGATATGGCGTTGGCGTCGGGGTTCTTCCTGGTCTGGCCGTAGGGCTAGGAGTCGGGGTCGGCGTGACCGTAGGAGGAGGCGTATATGAAACTTGCTGGCAGCCGCCGACTCCGACCAGATTATCGAAATCGTCCATGTTGAAGTCACTGGCGACATTAGTGACAGAGAAATTCTTACAGAAATTGCCTGACAGGTCGACTTCAGCTTGCGGATAAGGGAAACTGTCGTCAGTCAGTTCTACCCTAGTCATGACCCGCCTGAACAAATCGTTTGCCCGGCCAGTTGAATCTATTTGCGGTTGAACCGCACTGAATTGGACCAAGCTACTGCCATTAAGTAATGTTACCCTGTATTCGGTAGTGTTATATATCGAAGTCAGGCGCAAGAATAAGGAGTGGTCTTCGCCTGAAACCACACTAGGAAGAGTTACTCTTGCAGTACAAGCGTACGTCGAGAAACTTCTATTGCACGTAACGATTCGCGGAGATCCAGTCTGCTGCCTGCGTATATCTGTAATGATTTGGCGGTCCCTGTACCCCGACAGTGATGAAGGATATAGGAACAAAGTATTCGAACCAGTGCTGCTTATACTATTATTAAAATCGCCCAAACTAAAACCCGAACTGGCAAATTGAATCAATTGCGTCCGCATTATCGGCGGCTGCTTATCACCCCACGTGTATAGCAAAGGAGTATTTACGCCTGAGTTCAATACCAAATCGCTTGGGCTGACGTCTTTTGAACTGAACCATTCAATCTGAACAGTATCAAACGCTTCTTCGCCGACAAGCGGGATAATGTTAGATTCGTTATTACTTAATTTGCCCAAATAATTATTAGTGTTTAGGTAAATTTTGACACAGGTATAGGCCTGATCTAGACCGGATTGATTATCATCCGACGCCTTGGTTTGGACTTTTATTTCGGTTGAATCGACCGCTGCAATTGACCTGACGTCATCAAGCATGTTAGTCAGCGCCTCGTTGCACGCCAGACCCGTGGCACTATCAATGTAAAAGATGCTTGAATCAATTTTTTTCGCGGCTTCAGCGCACTGGCTGGCGTCATTATTACAAATAGTTTGGTATTGAAGTAACGCCCGTTTAGCGTCCTCAACGCCCGCCTGAGCCGAGTCATACGCACTTTGGGACAAGTCGTTGCTTGACGCTTGCTGTTGGTTTTGCAGCATAATACGCACAAAACTGACGGTAATAATAGTGATAAGCAGGGCCGTAAAAACTACGACGAACAAAGAAACTGATCCAATTTGCTTTTTACGATTCGTCATTATTTGATTCTCCTTTGTCATTTGAAAGTGTTCCCCGCTCGCAGCACTACATGAAACTTATTGATCGAACAATATAGCGGATCGGATTCAATATCATCCGGCAATTTGCATTTTGTCTCGGTAGGATCGTAGTTCAAAGCAACCTGATTATTAGTCCCTAACACAAACTCAACATCATACAGCTGTTGACCGGTAATGGTGTCTGTCGCGGTCGACGTATTAGTAGTTATTGACAGATTCTGGATTGCCAGATTGCTATCACCCTTGTTCAATAGTTCAACGGTAGTGCTGCCAGCAACGACGTCTTTGTATGAATTATCTACTTGTAGCTTACAATAGTCCGCTTGCGGATCGTATATCTTTGCGAAATAGATAATCTTGCCATTTGCCGTCGAGTATATATTCACGAGATTATTATCATTGATATTCTTACCGAAATTCCAGACGTAACTATACTTTGCCAGACATAATCGGCCGCCGCCTACTTTACCGTCGGCGCCTTTTTGTTCAATGTAGTAACTGTATATATTGATTTTGTCTTTGTTATATTTGTTACCGGAATCAGGGTCGATATAAAACGGCGTACTGGCAGCAATATTGCGTTGCAGCTCGCTGACAATAGAGCGTCCCGCCTGATTTACCTCTTTCAAAGTTATGCCTCGCGTGTATATATTGGCAATTTGAATAACCATAATGGCGATTGAGGCTAACAATGTCGCAACAAAAGCCATCGCTAGCATCAGTTCAATCATCGTAAAACCTTGTTTTCGATCAGAGCGGCTCATATAACCTCACGATCGTACCCATGGTCATAGGAACGTACATTCCAGGGCTGTCCCAACAGGCTCGGATATTGAAATCAATATAGTCGGCGTTAGTCTGGGAAGCATCTCCGCTTTTGATAGCTTCTATCCAAAGACCATATGATTTATTGAATGTCGTGTATGAATTTGAAACGCTATCATAAGTGTAATATAACTGCGAAAATGTCTGAGCCGGTGAAAAATTGCCGACCGTTAACGGTACTACCAAGGCTTTCTTGACGTCAAGGACGAAACTTTTATTTCGCAGATCATTCAATTCAGTATAAGTTTGCGGACAAGTTGAACTGGAACCAAATTTTGAAATACTATCGGTCGTAACGTAACCATTTTCATCATCCACCAATTCAAGCCATTGCTGGGCCGGTGTACTTATTGATGTATAGTCACTAATACCAGGTTGATAAGCTGCAATATATGATGAGTTCAAAAAACGCAACGTCTCGGCCTGTGAATCCATTTCATTTCGCACTAAAGTGATCTCAAGAGCGCGCTGTGCAGTTTCTGAACCTTGGTTCATTATCGACAAGCCACCGACCGCAACTAGGCTAAATATAGAAATAGCAAATAGTACCTCGATTAGAGTATCGCCACGAAAACTATTTTTACGGCCTTCAATTACAACCGTTCGACGCATCCCCGCCCCCTAGTGTTTCGATGCCACTAGGACCGGTGGAATTGGCACCTATCCTAACAGCCGATTTTGGACCGGTGAATAGACCGTTGGAGCTGACGCACATTGTAAGGGACTGGTTGACTAACGCATCCTCAGTGATCATAGATTGGACTGAAGTGCTCGAGTGGGTGCTGGTCGGACTGTAGACGACGCTATCAGGGTCGATAAAAGTCCGGATCATGCCGCTATTTGGCGAAAGAAGAATAAGTATTGAAAATTGCATCGGACTGCCGTCACTATTCACCAACGCGGAGCCCCATTCCATATCGTATTTTTCCCTCATCACACCGGAAACGTACGTATCATAACCGCCGGCCTCAGTCCTAAATACGTCGACATCGTTCAAAAGCGGGGTAGCCTCGGTGACACTGCAATCGCAACCGGCGACTTTTTGTACGTTTATCGTTCTGCCGTCGGTAGTAGTAATAAGTCGGCCCAATAGCACACAGTCTGATTGACCGCGGTTGTAATACTCACCTTCGCAATCGATTTGCGTCGCCTGGTCATGGTTCACATTATTAACGTCTGAGTACTGTTGCTGCAAAATGGATTGGAATGACGAAACGCTATCGCGATATCGCTGAGTATTGATGGAATTGCCTGAACCTATCAAAATAGCGGCCACGAGCAAGCCAGTTATGGCAAGAAATAGTATCGTTTCTATTATCGTAAATCCGTCTTGATTTGAATACTTCATATGCCACGATTATACCATAAGCATGTTTGTCATATAACCATTAAACTAGACTGGAGAAAAATATATTAACCAAATAATTGCCGGCAAGCCCTGCAATTACAAAGCCGGCAATCAAAAGCGGCCCGAACGGTACGTGCGAATTTCGCTTGATCCTGCCGGCAACCATACCGGGAATCACTATCAAACAACCGATAAAATTAGCAAAAAACAGCGCGATAAAAGCCAGTTTCCAATCCGCCAACATCAGCGCCAAACCTAATCCTAATTTGACGTCTCCAAAACCAATCCACCTTCCCTTCGATATCAGATAAAGAGCCAAGTAGATGCCGCTGAGAATGATTACGGACACAAGTATATTGATTACTTTGTCTGACTTATCCAGCGCGCTGTAGAGTACTAATAAAGCATTACAAAAACCTAAACCGATTAAGGTGTAATTTGCTTTGTCCGGCAGCATCGACCATTTAGCGTCGTATGCGAACATAATAGCCAGGACTATTCCGGATAGTAACCAAAGCACTAAATGAACTACCTCTACCCCGCCGTCCAAGCGATATGGCCAAAATGCATAAGACGCGACAAAAAAAGCCGCCAAGCCAAGCTCGATCATCGGCTCTAGATAGCCGATTTTCTTGTGGCATTTGCGACACTTGCCCTTCAGGCTCAGCCAGCTGGCAAGCGGGATCATATCATACCAGCGAAGTTTATATGAACAGTGCAGGCACTGCGATCGGTCGCTGAATAACGATGCCTTCGTCAGTTTATATAAACTGTTATATTCGTTCATATTGACCCGTTCGCCCTCATCCTTGTCTTCCTTCAACTGAAGAGCCCTAAGCCGCCACATCGAGGCGCCGGCAAAACTGCCGAAACAGAGGCCAAGAAAAATTAATACTAAATAGATTAATAGCTGTTCAACATGCATACGTTTCAATCATATCAGTTAATCAAACAAAAAGAAAACCCGTTTTTTGCAAAACGGGTTTCCTGTTTTTGTTTTACGCTTGATTAGTTGTTGGCGCAGTAGACGCCGCCGCTTTCAAGGACGATACGCAATGCGACTTTTCGGTTACCGGCAGTTTTAACCGCACCGCCCGTGTCACAGGTAGCGCCGACCGTGTACCATACCACGTTCTGGTTGGCTACGTCATCGTATCCGTTAGCAATTAAGCCGTTATTATGCGAAGTTAAGGCATAATTTGTCAACGTCGACGCTGCGCTGCTCGCGCCGGATGGGTCAAACCATGCATCACCAGCTGTCAGCAGATATTTTGTGACGAAGTCTGCGTCCTGTGCAGCAGAAACCCCAAGAGGTATAGCACCCCTGTTAGCAGCCGAATAGTTTCCTATTGCCGTAATGGCGCGGCCGACATCGCTTTTGCGCTGTGAGTCACGTTGACTGCGCTGCAAGGCTGGCAGTGCCAAGAATACCATCATGAATATTAATCCGGCGATGGCCAAGACCAACACTACTTCGATGATCGTAAAACCTTTAACTTTTTTGTTGATGTTCATGAAATTTTTCCACCTTTCTTATGAACCTTTTATCTTAAAAGCTTATGCTTCTAATGCTACACCATGGGCCTATTCTTGTCTAGACATTTACTCCATTTACCAGGTTATATATCGGCAACAGGATGGCGGCTACCATACTGCCGGCTACGACCGCTAGTACCACCATCAGCATAGGTTCGATGGTTGTGGAAATCGTTCTGATTTGTTCGTCAAGTTCATCTTCATAAACCTGCGCCGTCTTGCCCATCATCTCGTCGATACGGCCCGATTTCTCACCGATACCAATCATTTGCGGTACTAATGGCAGGACATAATCTTCTGGCTGCAAAGCGGCCGACAATGCTTTGCCGCCTTTGACCTTTTCGGCGGCCCTGTCAATACTCTCTTTTACGATAGTGTTGTTTACTGCCCTAGCGGTAATCTTTAACATATCAAGCATACTGACACCGGTACTAAGTAACGTCTGACCGGTGCGCATAAAGCGAGCCATGTATAATTTTCTGAACATCAAGCCAAAGACCGGAGCGTTCAATTTAATCGTGTCGCTCGTTCTGATACCGGTACTTGTTTTTAAGAATTGAATGAAGAAATAGATAGCTACACCGAAAATAATCGCCGCCAGCCACCAATAGTGGATAAAGAAGTTCGAGACATCAACCATGACTTGAGTAATAAACGGCAGCTCTTTTTTAAGGTCGTGGTATAGTTTTTCGACCTGAGGTACGACGGTAAACATCATGAAAGCAATAACGCCAAGAATGACAATCAGGACTATGATCGGATAAGTCAACGCGCCTCTGATTTTGCTCATGATAGCGGCATCCTTCTCTTGCTGGTTTGCTACCCTCTGTAATGATTCGTCAAGCGTTCCTGAAACCTCGCCTGCACCAACCAGAGCCAAAAATATCGGATCAAAAACTTCGGGGAATTTAGCGAATGAATCCGATAATGATTTGCCGCCCTCTACCGAAGCCGTCACGTCCTGGATAATGGATTGCATCTTTTTATTCTGAGTTTGCTCTAAGACCGTATATAGACATTGCGACAAGGGCAAGCCTGCGCTGATCAAGGTCGCTAGCTGGCGCGTAAAGACGACTTTATCCTTGATGGTAATTCGTCCGGCCAACCTTGATATAAAGGTATCTTCATCATCAACCTCTTTAATGTCTAGCGGCGTAAAACCCTGATCGATTAACAGATGCGCCGCCGCGCTTTCGGAAGTTGCCTGCACGGTGGCCTTGATTATTTTCGACGTGGAGTGATCACGAGCCTCGTAGTTAAATTTCTTCATCGTCAGCTACGCATCAACCTTTCGAATTCATTCAAATCGACGGCGACTTCACGGGCACAGTCATATGTCACGGTGCCGTTTTGGACCAAGCTGACAAGCGTCCTGTCCATCGTCTGCATTCCTTGATCGGCCCCAGTCTGGATGACGGCATCTAATTGGTGCGCCTTGCCTTCGCGAATAATATTGCGTACCGCCGGATTGGCGATTAATACTTCGGCCGCTACGACTCGTCCGCCGCCGATTGCCGGAATCAGGCGCTGTGAACAGATCGCCATCAAGATATTTGATAGCTGGGCCCTAATTTGCGGTTGTTGATGCGGCGGGAAGACGTCAATCATACGATCGACGGACTGAGAAGCGCTGTTGGTGTGCAAAGTCGCAAATACCAAGTGACCGGTCTCGGCGATGGTAATGGCCGCACTGATAGTCTCAAGGTCACGCATCTCACCGATAAGCACGACGTCGGGGTCTTGGCGCAAGCTGGAACGAAGCGCCGCGCTAAAGCTATATGTATCGTAGTGAACTTCACGCTGAACCACGGCGGACTTTTTGGATTTGTGAGTGAATTCGATCGGATCCTCGATAGTAATAATATGTTGCGGACGCTCATTGTTGATTTTGTCTACCAGCGCCGCCAAGGTAGTTGACTTACCGCTGCCGGTCGGGCCGGTAATCAGCACCAAGCCGCGCGGATAATCTGCAAAGTTCATGACTACGTTTGGCAGACCAAGTTCGGTCACGGTTTTGATTTCATTTGGAATCAAACGCAAGGCCGCCGCCAGGTTACCGCGTTCGTGATAAGCATTGACACGGAAGCGCCCGAGAGTACCGAAAGCAAAGCTGAAGTCAAACTCTTTGTCCTTCAACAGAATTTGGCGCTGCTCTTGGTCAAGGACTGCAAAAACCAAAGTTTCGACGGCTTGTTCGTCAAGCATATCAAAGCCAATGATAGGCATTAGCGAACC
>JAXDCN010000062.1:0-3472 GCA_034677945.1 Saccharimonadales bacterium (SeqCode) | reverse complement strand
CCATAAAAGGCGACAGTGTCCGGGTCTGGGCTATCTACGCCCGAGGCCCCGCCTGCTTTTATCTCGTCGGCTATCTTCAAGAATTGATTAGCGTAATACGCCAATTCTACGTTACGTATTATCTTGCTCATGTATGACACCGTCTTGGCAGTAACATAAACATCACAAACAAGTTCTGCGGTATCCGATAGAGACAGAAACTTTCTGCCAAAACTCGCTATCCGCTTGGATACTGATATGATTTCGTCGACTGTACCCGCAGCCTCTTTGCTTGCCGCGTCTGCCACCGCGTCTTCTCCGGCTTCATAGACCCTTGTATAATTAACCAGGCTTTTCTCTGCGTTAGAAATGTCGACTTCATCTGTTAGAACCTCACCTGTCACGGGGTGTTTTTTTGTGTCAACTAAATCGGGGTCTATCGGCTTTGTGTGCTCTACTATTTCGTCGCTAAACTCTTCTAACGCCTCGGCAAAGGTGCTGGCTTTGATATCAGGAACAGCTGCTTCGGAAATTTTTAGGAAACGCTGGGCTTTGTTCCACATAATATCGGCAAAGGCGGCAAATTTAGGGTGATAAGATCTAAAGACGGCCTTTTGAAATTCGCGATTCGTTATAACGTGAGTGTTAAAATCTGTTGCGGTAATAGTTTGTCCCCTAAACTCAAAACTCGTTGGTCTTTCTCGGCCAAAAAGCGTAGGGGTGGAATTCACCTTTATACCAGCCTTTTCGAAATTTGCGATTTGCTTGGTAGACATAGAACGATATTTACATAGAATAGGAACGATACCGTCGCACGATCCGCTGGTCGTTTTGCTTTTTAGTAACTTTGTCGTTCGAGTGTCCATTGTGGCAAGCGCCAAGTCTAGTTTGTCAACCAAGGCTTCTTTGAATTGCACGATTATATATGCCGGTGATAGCATCACGGTCAGTAGAATGAAATAGCCAATTACTACGGTAACGATTGCACCGAGCGGCCCTTTTTGTTTGGCGAGGTTCTTGATAGCCTTCAGCTTTCCCATTGCACCGGGTTTAAGCATGTTTGCTGCGTTCTTTGCGGCAGAGGTTTTGTTCTTCCAGGGGCCCTTCAGAACATTCGAACCTTTGGACTCTTGTTCCGCTACGGACTTTTCGTTACTTAGCGATTCCGGTTTGTGCTCTTGGTTTTTGATGGCCTCTAAATTTGCCCGTCCTGATTCCGTATTATTTACACCTTCGATTGCATGCAGATTAGGCCGTATATCCGGATCGATGTCTTCGAGTTTTCGTGCGGGTAGTGCCATAACTGTTTTCCTACATTATAATCAACACGCTTATATTTACAAATCTATGCGGATGCTCCCGGGTTCATGTAGCTTGTCGTTCCTGACCGCTCGATAGGTATTTCCTGAGTAGCTTGTTCTAGTGTCCTAGGGTTAGTGGTGATGAGTTGTTTCTCGGTCGGGCTGGCTTCGATCTGTATATGGACGTGGCTTTGGCCGGCAAAGAACAAGCCTTGGCCTACCGGGAAGCTGGACAGGCGCTTCTTTTCTTCTTCGGTCAGTTTGAACACGTCACACAAAACGTCGACCGCACTGGATGATTGTTTCAGTAAAATTTGCATCGAACTGTTGGCAACGATGGCGCGGCCCATTTTGCTGCTCATAAAGTCTTCAACGTCCTGAGTAATCGTCGTCAGCCCCAAATAATATTTGCGGGCACGCTTGGCCAGGCTGAACATAAAGCTGGCCGAGTCGTCGTACTTCATCAGCTGCCAGGCCTCGTCAACGATTAGCATGCGCCTTTTTTGTTCGGCGCGGATGATGTTCCAGATGTGACTGAGGATAACGTACATTGCTACCGGTCGAAGTTCGTCTTCGAGGTCACGGGTGTTGAACACGACCATAGTGTTATTGATATCGATGTTCGACTGTTGGCTGAATATGCCAGCAAAAGTACCGGTCGTGTATTTACGCAAACGTTGCGCTAGCTGCGGACCGGTGCCGCCCATGTGCAACAACGTGTCATATAAATCGTTCACCGTCGGCGGCATTGAATTATGAGTCAGCGGATCGCTGGTGATGCCGGCGCGGGCGTAAGTGTCAATCAAAGCTTGGTCAAGATCGGCTTCTTCGGTCGGGGTCAGGGCCGCTAGCGGCACGCCTGATGCCGAGGTCTGCGTTCCGCCTAGCATCAGTTTCAATAAACCGTGTAACGTAATCAGGTTTGCGCGCAGAGCATTGTCGGCTTCGTCGGTATCGATGACACGCGGCAAATCAAACGGATTGATACGGACATTGGAATTTAGGCTTAGGCGGATATAACTGCCGCCGACGGCGTCGCACAGTTTCTGATATTCGTTTTCAGGGTCGATAATGATGATTTCACTGCCTATCATCATGGCGCGCAGGGCTTCCAATTTGACCGTAAATGATTTGCCGGCGCCGGATTTGGCAAAGACCACCATGTTGGCGTTTTCCAAACTGAACCTGTCAAATATAACCAGGCCATTGTTGTGCATGTTAATGCCGTACAACACCCCGTTCTCCTGGGTTAGGTCGGCACTGGTGAACGGAAAACTGGTGCTAATGGCGCCGGTATCCATGTTGCGACGGATTTGCAGTTGATCAGACATTTGCGGCACCGTACTGTTCAAGCCTTGTTCTTGCTGGCTGCTGGCAACCTTGGAATATAACATCTGTTGGCCAAATATCGTCTCGACTTTATGTTGAACGAAACCTAGTTCGTCCAGGCTGTCGGCATACATCGTTACATATAATCCGAAGCGGAAAAACCTTTCGGCCCCGACCTGTAGCTTGTCGCGGAGCTCTTCGGCGTCACCGATAGCGGCCTCAAGTGCCGGATCTCGCGTCAATCCTTTTTCGTCATTGATTGACATCGACGATTCCATTTGAGTTACTTTTTTACGCAAATTGTCCAAGACTATCTGGCTTTCAACCGGGTAAATAAACATGCTGACGTCTAGTACTTCGTCGACGTTGATAAGCGAACTTAACCAACCGGTATAAATCTGCCGCGGATAGGCATAAATATACATTGTGCGGCCGTATTTAGTGCCCAAGCGGAAGTGTGACGAGTGGATTTCAAGGCTGCTGGGGGCAATCAAATCACGAAGCGTCGTTACGCCTTTTAGAAATGCTTCCTCTACCTCGCTTTGTTCGCGGGCCAATTGTTCGGCGGCGACATCAACGTTTTTCTTGCCCATCAAGCAGCCCCTTCCGGCTGCGCGGCTGGTGCCTTGCTTTCGCCTTTTTTGACAAATAAAGCCGTCGTGTTTTCAAAGTCGCCTAACTGTTCGCGTACGGCGGTGTCCGGATTATAGAAGTTATAGTACATCTCGCCCAGTTCTTTGGTGTTCAGCTGTACGCTTTGTATGCCTATTTGAAAAAGTCCGGCCATGACGGCATCGACGCGGTTCTTGATTTCAATCTTGGCTTTGTCGTACGTAACGGTGTCAATTTTGGTCACGACGCTT
>JAXDCN010000061.1:0-9214 GCA_034677945.1 Saccharimonadales bacterium (SeqCode) | reverse complement strand
TCTCAAAAAGTCGGCCGCGAAAATTGTTTGTTCGTCCACGTCGTATACGTGCCATTTATCGGTACCAGTAAAGAGTTCAAGACCAAACCGGCTCAAAACGCGCTTAACGATCTGCGCGGATTCGGTGTCGTACCTGATGTCGTTGTGGTAAGGACCGAAGAGCCTGCCCCTGTCAGTGTCGCCCGAAAAATCAGCCTGTTCGGAGGCGTTGACGAAGATAACGTACTGTTGATGCCAAATGCCGATACCGTTTACAGAGTCCCGCTAGTAATTGCAAAAAGCGGTCTCAATAAGTTACTGTCTGATTTTTCAGGCGTCAAAAAAGAACCTGATCTATCTTTGTGGGAAATGATTATCCGTCGTCAAATGAGTAAGCCTGGGCGGTCAGTCAAAGTCGGGCTGGTTGCTAAATACATGGATAACGAAGATACCTATATATCCGTAATTGAGGCATTAAAGGCAGCTGCTTGGCATGAAAAAGTCGGCCTTGATATCTGCTGGGTTAATGCCGAGACAGCCGTAAAGAAGGATTTTCAAAAAGTCGATGCGATTTTGGTGCCCGGCGGTTTTGGGCCGCGCGGCATCGAAGGCAAAATCGCGGCGGCGCGACATGCGCTAGAGAATGATATGCCGTATTTGGGATTGTGTCTAGGGCTGCAGGTCGCGGTTATTGCTGCTGCCAGAAAAGCCGGTCTAAAAGACGCCAACAGCACGGAATTTGCACCTGATACTCAGCAAGATGTCGTCTATATCATGGAGGGCCAGGCCGGCAAAGAATCGACCGGCGGAACCTTACGATTGGGTGACTGCCCGGCAAAACTTGTCAAAGGGTCTAGAACCGAGGCTTTGTATGGAAAAAACGAAATTACCGAGCGTCACCGTCATCGCTACGAAGTCAACCAGACATTTCTGGACGATATCAAAAAAGGCGGCTTGATTATTAGCGGGACTTCGCCGGACGGGAAACTAGTCGAATTTGTCGAAGCGCCTGCCAACCGATATTTTGTCGCTACTCAGGCGCATCCCGAATTCCGTTCGCGCCCGACCAAACCTCACCCGTTATTTACCGGATTGATAAGGGCTGCCATGGAATAACTTACCGAACAACCCGGAACAAAATACTAAAAAAGGAATAATTTAATGCAGAATCCATTCGACAACGCGATGGCGCAATTAGACAAAGTCGCCAAAATCAAGCAATTCGACCAAGAGTTTATTAGTCAATTAAGATATCCGGACCGAAAAGTTAAAATTTCGATTCCGATCAAGATGGACGATGGTTCTCAGCGTATATTCCACGGCTATCGCGTGCAATACAACAACGCCCTCGGTCCCTATAAAGGCGGTATCAGATACCATCACGATACCGAGATCGACGAAGTCAAGGCACTGGCTTTTTGGATGACCTTAAAGTGCGCGGTCGCGCAAATACCTATGGGCGGCGGCAAAGGCGGTATCACTGTTAACCCGAAAGAATTATCAAGCGCCGAATTAGAAAGGCTATCGCGTGGCTGGGTTCGTAAATTATCCGACTTTATCGGTCCGCAAAAAGACGTACCGGCGCCGGACGTCAACACGACGGCGGAAATAATGGCTTGGATGGCGGACGAATTCGAAAAGATAACCGGCGATACAAGCGGTGCGGTCATTACCGGCAAGCCCGTCGGTCTCGGCGGATCGTTGGGCAGGGAAGCGGCTACGGCTCAGGGCGGTTTTTATGTTTTTGAAGCCTTGAAAAAAGATTTGAAATTGAGCGACAAGTGCAAAGTCGTAATCCAAGGTTTTGGCAATGTCGGTTCGAACGCAGCAGTGATTTGGAGTAAAGCCGGACACGATGTAATCGCGGTGTCGGATTGCAACGGCGGCGTCTATAACCCGAAAGGTTTGAATATCGAAAAGCTATTGGCTCATAGCAAAGCTACCGGATCAGTCCTGGATTTTGAAGGCGCAAAAAATATTACTAACGACGAACTTCTGCAAATGGAATGCGATTTGTTGATTCCGGCAGCTTTGGAAAACGTCATAACGGATAAGAATGTTAATAAAATCAAAGCCAAAGTAATCCTCGAACTGGCGAACGGCCCGATTACATCTAGCGCGGACGAAATTCTGTTCAAAAGGGGCATACCGGTCGTGCCGGACATCTTGGCAAATTCGGGCGGCGTGGTTGTATCGTACTTTGAATGGGACCAAAATCTGAGGGGTGAATCTTGGACCGAAGCAGAGGTTTTTGCTAAACTCAAACCATTGATAACAAAGGCCGCCAAAAGAGTCCTTAAAAAGTCCAAAGAGTCAAACACCGACCTGCGTATGGGGGCGTTTATTGCCGCGCTTGAGCGAATTAGCTCCAATCTTTGATATACTAAAAAATAATGGACAAGATATCCAAAATTATTCAAGACGCGGTTTTTAAGTTGTTTGAATCTGAACAAACCGTTCAATTAAGCAGCCCTGATCCTCAGTTCGGCGATTATTCCACTAACATTGCCATGCAATTGGCAAAAACCGTGGGCAAAAACCCCCGCGAAATTGCCGATTCATTGGCAGACAAGCTTCGTGAAAGCGGCGAATTTTCGGAAGTATCGGTCGCCGGACCAGGTTTTATAAACTTGCGCGTTTCGGCAAAAAACCTTTCAGACTTGCTCGAACAATCTTGGAGCGAAAAATACGGCGAAAATAAGGACGGTGACGGCAAAACCGTCATCGTAGAATATCCCAGCCCAAACGTCGCCAAACCCTATAGCGTCGGTCATTTACGCCCCGGCAATCAAGGCTGGGCGGTCAAGAGGTTGATGGAAGCGACCGGCTGGAAGGTAATTACAGATAACCACATCGGCGATTATGGCGCTCCGTTCGGTATCTGGGTAGTAGGGTTTTTGGAATTCAGCGATGATGAAAAGCTTGATAATGGCGGCGTTTATGAACTAGGCCGGATTTATATCAGGACTAAACAGGCGCTCAAGGATGAGGCGACGGCCGGTGAAAGGCAACTGGCCGATCAGGTCCAGGAATGGCTGTTAAAACTGGAAAACGGTGACACCGAGGCTCAGGAATACAGCCGCCGTTTCAATGAGATCAGTTTGGCTCACATCCATGAAATCATGAACCGCATGCGCATATCGACCGATCTTGAACTTGGCGAGGCGTTTTTTGCGCCCAAGGGCAAACAGGCAATCCAAGATCTGTTATCGAAGGGCATAGCAATTCAAAATCCTGACGGTTCAGTCATCGTTAAACTGGATGAATATGGCATCGACGTGCCTTTTTTGGTCCAAAAGTCCAATGGTACGGCGCTGTATTCGACGACCGACATCGCAACGATTTTATACCGCGAATCGATGTGGCATCCTGACAGAGTAATTTATGCGGTCGGTCCCGAGCAGCAATTTTATTTTACGCAGCTGTTTGCGCTGGCTAAAAAACTTGGCATCAAAACCGAACTGATTCATCTGTGGTTCGGTATGATCGAACAGATCAACGAAGACGGCACGCGCGAAAAAATGAGCAGCCGCAAGGGTGTCGTTTTGATGGAAGAATTATTAGACCAGGCGGAAACGCGGGCCCGCGAAATCGTCAAAGGCCGCGACGTATCCGATGAAGACATCAAAAAAGTCGCTCTTGGTGCGATTAAATTCAGTGATTTTATGGCCGACCGCCGAACTAATATTCTGTTCAGCTGGGATAATATCTTTGCGCTCAGCGGCTTTAGCGGTCCATATGTCCAATACGCGGCCGTTCGCGTCAATAAAATTCTGCGCGATAATAATCCAAAATATGCCGAAACCGAAAGTTACGACTTTGAACCGGAAAAGACGATAATCATGAAACTATTGGATTATCCCGAGGTTGTCAAGGTGTCAGCCCGCGACTTGGAGCCTCATAAAGTCGCGTCATACCTGTATGAACTGGCCAAGGATTTGAACCGTTATTACGAACAGACACCGATAGCGACGGGCGATGTTAGTGATATCGAAAAGCAGGCGCGCCTGGGTATTCTGAAGAAAGCCAGTCACGTATTTGCGCATGGGCTAAGCCTGCTTGGGATAGAAGTGCCGATTAGAATGTAAATAGATTGGAGGTAGCAAAATGCCAAAATCGAAAAAAACAAAAGTTATCAAAGCTGTCAAACAAGTCGAAGCTAATTCGGTCGCTATTGCCAAAGTGGGCGAGTCGCAGCTGAAAGGTTTTTTGGACTTTATTCGCACTCAAGGTGTCGTTGGCCTGGCCGTAGGTTTGGTGTTGGGCGGCGCGGTCAGCATATTAGTCAAATCATTAGTTGATAATGTCGTCATGCCGCCGATAGGTTTGTTGCTGGGATCGGCCGAAGGCTTGAAAGGGCTGGCCTGGACGATGGGTGAAACTGCCAGCGGGACGCCGACGGTTTTGCATTATGGCATATTCTTGAACGATTTCGTCAACTTTATCGTCATAGCATTGGTGGTATACGTCATCGTGCGGCTGCTCAAAATAGATAATATACCTGTAAAGAAATGATATGGACAAAAAACTGCTTCATACGCCAATCGAACGAATTTTGTGGCTTGATTTAGAGATGACCGGCCTGTTTCCGGCCGATGATTTGATATTGGAAGCAGCGGCTATCGTGACCGATTGGGATTTTAATGAAATCGCCACATATCAAGGCATCATTAAAAACGAAGAGACGGCTTTGAATGAAAGGTTGGCTGCAAATTCGGCGTTTTGGGATGCAAATCCCGATTCTAAAAATGGTTTGTTGGAACAGAACCCGAACGGCAAATCGCTGTCAGAAATCGAAGACGAACTGCTAAGCCTTATTGATGAGCACTTTCAAGCCGGCTTGCCGGTACTTCTAGCGGGCAATTCAATCCATATCGACCGCCAGTTTATCAATAAAAACTGGCCAAGGCTGAACCAGCGCCTTCATTACCGCATGCTGGATGTCAGTGCCTGGAAAGTGGTGTTTGAAAATAAATACGGTGATAAGTTTCCGAAACCCGATGCCCATCGGGCGCTTGATGACATTCGAGGCAGTATTGCCGAACTGAAGCATTATTTGGGTAGATTTAATTAATTACTCGAAACATTACTGCGGGTGATATTATTATATTTTTTCGGCAAGCCCTAGCCGTTTATAGGTCAGTTCTCGATATTTGTCAGACTCGTCTGGCGTGTCGGCCAGTACCCACTTCATCGCGGCCCAGACGACGTCGTTTACTCTCGTCAACCTTTCGCTTACGGATATAGAATCGTACAATTCATTTTCAGGCCGTTTGCTGTAATGTGAGTATCGTGACACTAATTTTTTGAATTTATCTTCGTCCATGTGCGAGTGTATCTTGATATATGATAGTTCCGAACCGTAACCCAGGCACGAATGTTCGAAGTCGGTAAAGAATATTTTTTCGCCTGTGCGCCTTAGGTTGCCGCCGATGTCGCCCCACTGGGGGTGCGCTTCTCCAAGTGATGTGCTCATCAATTTTTCGACGATTTTTTTGTTTTCTTCAAGTTTGGCCTCCAGCCAGTTGACGATATATGTATCCTTGCAGCCTTTTTTGACTATTTCGAACCTTGCATACCCATACGTATTTAAATGGTCCAAAGGAGTTTCGATTTTTATTTCGCCGGAACCGATTCTCAGGTCATGGAAGCCTTTTTCTTTGGCGAACGTGAAATAATCGTTGGCTTTGATTGAATGTAGTTGGAATAATTGCTTGGCGACAATATCGATATCGTGGTCGTCCAGTTGGTTAAATGACGCGTGTTCTTCGCCCGCGAATGATTCTACGAATATCGAGTGGTTGTCGGTCGAAAACAAAATCTCGGGTACGAAATCGATCCCGCAGTGCCTTAAAAAGGATTGCATCAATACGTCATTCGATCCGGTAAAGACGTCGCCGGTTTCTCTTTGCATTTTTAAAATACACTTTTGGTTGCTTTTCGAGGTTAGCACATAGGCGTCCCGACGATGGCCGGATTTAATTAGTTCGACTTTACAATCAGCATATTCGGGGTAAATACGGCGAAAATTATTTATGGCGCGATCGACTTTATTCATAGGTTAATTATTGCATAATAATGACTAGTGATAAAATAAGATTAATATGCTGAACGTGGAGCAAGGCAAAAGTAAACGCGGACGCTTAGTGATTCTTTGGATTGTAATGGTAGCCGTCGCGGTCTGCGCGCTGGGGTGGTTCGTTGGAGGCAAGATTTTTTTCGGGGATTCGGATAAGAAAAATAACTCTCAAACTGCAAAGGTCGTTAAACCATCGCCGAAAACGACCGGCATTTCATCGAACGTCTTGTTTACGGGCAATATCTTTTGGGGGCGATATATCAATGATTGGTCGATGGCCAGTCCGCTGAAATACGCCTATCCATTTTCGCGTCTGAGCGAATTCGACCGCGCCAGCTACAACGCTTGGATTTCGGGTTTGGAATGTCCGGTCAAGTCGGGCATTAATATTAGCTCGGCCGACATGGACGCGACACTAACCTTCAATTGCTCGCCGGATTATTTGCCTGAGGCCACCAAGTGGTTCACTGTCGTGACGCTGGCTAATAACCACACTGATAATCAGGGGGTCGACGGTTTCGCCGAAACTAAACAGCATCTGGGCGAAAATGGCATACAATATTTCGGCAGTTATGATCCGGACGTTTTAGACGATATCTGCGAAGTTATATCTTTGCCGGTGACGGTTCAAAAAGCTGACAGTTCAAAAACAGAAGGCAAGCTGCCGGTCGCTATGTGCGGTTATCACGGAGTTTTCAAATTGCCGTCCCAGGAATCCATCGACGTGCTAGGGCAATACAGCCCGTACATGCCGGTCATCGCCATGCCGCATATGGGAGCTGAATACAAAACTGCGCCGGACGAACTGAAAATCAATTTTTATCGCAGCCTGATAGACGGTGGCGCCGATATGGTTCTGGCTGACCATCCGCACTGGATTCAGACCAGCGAAAGTTATAACGGTCATCTGATAGTCTATTCGATGGGTAACTTCATTTTCGATCAACAAGACACTAACGAGGTGACGCGCTCGGCGGCTATCAGAGTAGTATTCAACGACATTACCGACAGCGCGGATCT
This sequence comes from Saccharimonadales bacterium (SeqCode), assembly GCA_034677945.1. GTDB lineage: Bacteria > Patescibacteriota > Saccharimonadia > Saccharimonadales > Saccharimonadaceae > UBA1547. The sequence continues at coordinate 2,136 of JAXDCN010000061.1, read as the reverse complement.
GTTAGATAAATGGCTGACGCTGGGCAAAACCTGCGGTACTTTCCAGGACGATTGTCTGGAAAAAGTTAAATCCGAAAACCTTAAAAAACTGAATCTCACGTATCAATTTGCCGTAGTTGGATCAAATGATTCCGGCAGGATTAATAAACCAGCCACGGCCGAGCAGCAAGCCAGTATCCTCCAGCGCTTGGGTTGGCAAACGACGATAAACGGCCTGCAGGCGCCTTACGGCAGCTTATAGTAGAATGAATGTATGAAAACGCATCAAGAAGTCGAACAATATCTTTTAAGCATGCCTAACACTTGGCTGGACTTTCCGTACGGCAAGGACACTTACGTCTATAAAGTAGGGGACAAGCAGGCCGACGACGGCAAAATGTTCGCCCTGATTGCCGGCGATAGCAAGCCGCTGCGTCTGAGCCTGAAATGCGATCCGCTACTGGCCGAAAAACTGCGTGCCGATTACGAAACGGTTTTACCTGCCCAGAACTTGGATAAAAAGCATTGGAACACGATTATCTGCACCGGCCAAGTCTCGGACGATGAGTTAAAAGGTTTGATTACCCTCAGCTATAACATGGCAAAGGAGACCGCGTAGTTGCTCGCTAGTTGTACGTAATACCTGAAATGTTGATCGTTCCTTTACCAGCCCACCTTGGGTCGGTTTTGTACAGATTTATCGTAGAGTAGTTTATCTGTTCATTGTCGTAATCACGGCCGTTGTCCACGAGACGACTGTTTGTTATCGAAACCGAATAGGGATGTACAGGATTTTCATAAAAGCCAAAGGCGACTTCAACGCCGTAACAATACCAGGCCTGCCAATCCTGGCCGTTATTGTGGGCATAAACGTTGTCTATTTGGATATTCTGCATCCACTCATTAGAGTTGTTGGGCTCTAAATCAATTCCTGATTGAGGAAGCGCCCCGTTAGTATATGATAATTCGCTGTCGCGTATTACTAGATCCTTGGCGCTAATTACTGAAATGCCTTGTCTTCTGTTGTTTGTAGATAGTATCCCTTCAATGACTACGTTTTGACTGTAATTTTGAGATGCAGTTGATCCAACGTAAACACCGTCACCCCAGCAATCTTTGATTGTCATATCCGAGACAGTCACATTGTTACTCCCAACTATGTTGACTCCCATGCCCCATTCTCCGCTGGTACCGGTGTGGGTGGCCCTGTCGCCAATAATAGTTCCTCCGCTAATCGTAACGTTCGAGAGGCCGTTTACGTCGATAATGGACGAACCTTCGTATGAATTTGTCATTTGTTTTAAAGTCGCTCCGGGGGACATAATCAGAGACACGTTACTTTTCATGATGATACCGCCAGCCCATGGGTTGGATTTGATCATATACGTCCCATCCGGCACCCACACCGTTCCGCCGCCTTTAGCGCTAGCCGCATTTATGGCTGCATTTATGGCTGCAGTGTCATCTGTTTGATCATTCCCTGTAGCTCCGTAGCTAGCTACATTTAAAGCTCCGGCCGGCATAGTGTTGGACCCTGTAACGCTCGTGTTGCCCGTAACGGTTCCGCCGCTGGTCGTCCCGCTATTCGTTCCGGTACTTGTTCCTCCCGAAGTTCCCGTGCCTGTTGATGCCCCAGCCCCCGTCCCTGTCCCTGTCCCCGGACTCGTTCCACCCGTCGTCGAAGAAGTCGTCGTCGTTGTCGTCGTCGCGCTCGTGAACACCCCTCCAGGTATTATAAAATTCATGAACGAATACATCAGGGCATAGGCAATAAGCCCTAAGGCTACGTCGAACATGATGAGTTTAGACCTTCTGGTCTGTTCCATATTACCGCCGGCACTGGCATACAGTACCGAAGCATAGACTATGCCGCCGACGCCTAGTACACCCACTCCTGCCGTCATGATATTAAGGACTAACAACAATATGGCCCATATGCCGGTGTTAGTTATATCCTTATTAGTAGTGCCCCCCGTTTCTGCGCATCCGACAATCGCCGTGTTAGCGCCACCGCATGTCGCGGCCGAAGCGGTAGAGTAGGTGAATGCAGCCGTCACGACCGAACCTAAGAGCAGTAGCAAACCGATAATACCGACAGCAAGCGTGATGGCCAATGATGTTTGTTTCATTTTCATGGCTTGATTACAAGATACGATA
>JAXDCN010000060.1:0-23785 GCA_034677945.1 Saccharimonadales bacterium (SeqCode) | reverse complement strand
AAGGAGAAAATATCATGGCTGATACAGAAATCAAGCTAAATGCTGCTCAAAGCAAAATCGTTGATGAACTCAACAAACTTTCAGCTCTCGAGCTGAGTCAAATAGTAAAACACCTCGAAAGCGAGTGGGGCGTCAGCGCCGCCGCTCCAGCCGTAGCCGTCGCTGCTGCACCTGCTGCCAGCGAAGCTGCACCTGCTGAGGAAGCAAAATCCGAATACACGATCAACCTGAAAGACGCCGGCGGACAAAAAGTCGCTGTCATCAAGGCTGTTAAAGAAATCACCGGACTTGGTCTTGGTGAAGCCAAAGCAATCGTTGACGGCGCACCTTCAACCGTCAAAGAAAAAGTTAACCGCGAAGAAGCCGAAGCCGCCAAAAAACTGCTTGAAGAAGCAGGCGCCTCGGTCGAACTGGTTTAATTTAAAACACATTCGACCAACTTGTATAATCAATGAAATACCGTTTCGCTTTGAAGCGGTATTTTATTTTGTATTATGAAATTGACAAATTCTACAACGTTTTTCGATCCGTCTCATAAATTCATGTGGATAAAAGCAATCGATATATTGACAAGATTACTATTCATTGGTATATGTAGGGTAATATCATTGCAAAAATAGACAAAGGAATTGCGAGTTACTATGTCTGAATTACCAGAGAAACAAGTAAAGCGATTACACGCCTTGATTCAAGAGGCAGAGACAAACATTGCCGCCGCCAAAGAACTTTTAATTAGTATTATTGGCGATGACGGCGCCGTCATAACACCCAAGACAAGCAATGCGGAAAATACCAAGGGCAAGATTATCGAAGGCGTCTTTGACGGTCAAAAGATGATTGGTCCTGACGGCAAAGAATATCCCGTACCGACCAATTACGCCAGCAAGTCCAAATTAGTCGAAGGCGACATATTGAAATTGACCATTACCGACGACGGCGGTTTTATTTACAAGCAAATCGGACCAATTGACCGAAAACAAATTATTGGCACCCTAGTCCAGCACGACGGGGCATACTATGTCGAAGCTAACGGCCGCGAATATCGTATTCTACTAGCCAGCGTGACATATTTCCGAATCAACGTCGGCGATCAGGTAACTATCATTATCCCTGCCGACAACCCCGACGCCACCTGGGCAGCCGTCGAAGCCTCACTGTAACGTACAACCAATTTAGTTACATCGTATAATTTAAGCGATAATGCTTGCTTTGCTTTGCATTTTGTGTTATAATACACTTATTGATAGTTTTCATGCTGTTTAAAAAATATTTATCGAAAGGGTGATGGTCTATGGATAGCACTCCCAGTGATTCCGCGTTCAAATTAGCACAAATACAACATATGTGCATTGTTGAGCAGTTCGGTGATCAGAATCCCAGGGCAATTAATGCCTTACAGAACATTCTGCTTTCAGCGGAAACTTATGAGCAATACTACTACATTTTTCAAAGAGCACCTGTGGTTGATATCAAAATACAAGCATTTAATGGATTCAAGAACAAAGTTGAGAAGATCATTGAACTTGGCCAAGACGATATCATCCCGACTATAAGACTAGCTTTTATACAAATGATTGCCGACTTGATCAAGAGCGCCACTACCTTCGAGGAGCTTAAGCGTGTTAATAATTATATTATCTGTAATGACATCAGCCTACCGAATAATTTTTACGATGACGTTAAGAATTTATTGAAAAAATACGTACCAAGCCTATAATTTTTTCTAATGCAAACTATCAAGTAATGAAGCCAGCTAAAAAGCTGGCTTTTTTCTTGCATTTATAAACGAAAGCGTTATAATTGAAGCATCACTAAGAGGTGAAAACAAAAAAGAGTAAAAAATACGGCATTTTACGCATATGTTTTTGCGTATAATCGTATTAGGAAAAGGGGAAGGTGTCCGGCAATGTCAAAAGCATTGTATCGTAAATATCGCAGCAAAAACCTGGATGAAGTTATCGGTCAAAATCATATTACCGATATTTTGTCGAAGGCTATCAAGAGCGGGCGACTGTCGCACGCTTATTTACTGACCGGTCCGCGCGGCGTCGGTAAAACATCGGTCGCGCGTATTTTGGCATATCAAATCAATAACATACCCTATGACGAAGACGTAATGAACCTGGACATCATTGAAATCGATGCCGCCAGCAATAATGGCGTCGAAGACGTCCGTGAGCTTCGCGAAAAAGTTCAAATCGCCCCGTCCGTTGCCAGCAAAAAGGTATATATTATCGACGAAGTGCACATGCTATCGAAGGCCGCTTTCAACGCGCTGTTAAAAACACTAGAAGAACCACCCGAGCACGTCGTATTTATCTTGGCAACGACAAATGCCGAAAAACTCCCAGCCACCATTATCAGCCGCACGCAACGTTTCAACTTCCGGCCAATCAGCATAGATGACGCCGTCAAACACCTGTCATCCATCGCCAAGCAAGAAAATATCAAAATAACCGAAGATGCGTTGCATTTAATCGCCCAGCGCAGTGACGGCAGTTTTCGCGACAGTATCAGTTTGCTAGATCAGCTGTCCAGCCTGGTTACTGGCGATGAACAGACCATCACTTCAAAATTAATCGAAGACATCCTGGGGCTTGCTCCGTCTAGGACTATCGATCAGATTATTGAAACCGTCGAAGCCCGTGACCTGACTTCGATCATTCCAATTCTTTACCGCACGTTCAACGAAGGCGTCAACAGTATCGTACTAGCGGAACAATTGACGGAACGGATTAGCAAACAGATTGCCGACAAACCGCAACTTTTACCGCTGCTGGACGCATTGATTGATGTCTCTAAAAGCCCGCATCCTGATCTAAAATTACTTAGCATCCTTGGCCAAGCCGCAACGCCGAAACAATCCGTCAAATCAATCGCCTTGTCGGCACAAACGCACGAGGTCAGCGCTACGATTGCCGAGTTGGAAGAAAAAGCCGGCCTGGATTTAACAGCCAATTTTAAACCTTCGGATTCTAAATCCGAACAAACCACCGAAGAGCAAATTAAGACGATCAAGAGCAAGCCAGCTTCGAATAATGGTGATTTTGACTGGGATAAGCTTATCGAACATACCCACCAGAATCAGATAGCCTTATACAGCGTACTGACGAAATGCAATTATGAACTGAACGATAAGTCGTTGACGATTTATGCCGGTAACAAATTCTACAAACGAAAACTGGATGATTCGAAATACAATTCCCGTTTGAACGAATGTTTGCATAATATTGGAGTTTATGAACTGGATATCCACATTATTCCCTCAGGTCCTCCTTTGAAAGATAGCCAAGCAGCCGCGGTTGCTGTTATTATGGGTGGAGGAGAAGAGGTTTCATTGGATTAATGGCAGACAAGGAAATAGTAGCAGGCAAAATACCGCCCCAAAATATCGACGCCGAGAAAAGTTTGCTTGGCGCGGTTTTGATTGACGACGAAACGTTGGCTGATATTTCCGAACACGTAACCGCCAAAGATTTCTACGAAAAACGGCATTCGTTAATTTACGACGCCATGATGCGACTTTATGAAAAACACAAACCGGTCGATTTACTGACCTTGACCGATCAGCTGAAACGCAAAAAGGAACTTGAAAACGTCGGCGGTTCCGCCTATTTGACTGAACTGACCAATTACGTCCCGACTGCCGCTCACGCCGAAGCATATGCCGAGTTAGTCGCCCAAAAAGCCGTCCGCCGGCGCTTGATTAAGGCCAGCGGCGAAATATCCGAAATGAGCTTTGATGAAAACACCTCGACCGATGAACTTTTGGAAAAAGCCGAGGCCGAATTGTTTTCGGTCAGCGATCAATCGCTAAAACAGGATCTAGTCAGTATCGAAAGCATTCTGACCGAAAGTTTCGACCGCATGGAAGAATTGCACCGCAATAAAGGCTTGTTGCGCGGCGTCAGGACAGGTTATCAGGATTTAGATAACATGACAGCCGGCCTGCAACGCAGCGATTTGATCGTGCTGGCGGCCCGTCCGGCCATGGGTAAGACCACGCTTGTCACCAATTTGGCATACAACGTAGCTACCGTCGCCAAACAACCGGTACTATTCTTTAGCTTGGAAATGAGCAAGGAACAGCTAGTTGACCGTATGTTAGCGGACGCATCGGGCGTTGATGCATGGAATATTCGGACCGGAAATTTGTCTGACGAGGATTTCGGCAAACTGTCCGAAGCTATGGGTGAACTTGCCGAAGCACCGATATTCATCGACGACACGCCCGGTCTTTCGGTTTTAGAAATGCGAACCAAAGCCCGCCGCGCCATGCACGAACAGCCATTAGGACTGGTAATCATCGACTATTTGCAGCTGATGCAGGGCAGCGGAAGCGGTCAAAGTAATTCCAACCGCGTCCAAGAGGTCAGTGAGATCTCAAGAGGTTTGAAATTAATCGCCCGCGAACTTAACGTACCAGTCATCGCCCTCAGCCAGCTGTCACGCTCGGTCGAATCGCGCAGCCCGCAAATTCCGCAACTGGCCGACTTGCGCGAATCCGGATCAATCGAACAGGACGCCGATATCGTCATGTTCATTTATCGTGAAGCATACTACAACCCGGAAACCGAACGTGAAAACATCACCGACCTATTCATCGCTAAACATCGTAACGGGCCGACCGGCAAGATCGAACTCTACTTCCACCCTGAACGGCTGCGCTTTATGTCACTGGACCGTAAGCACAACAAATAGGCGCCGTGTTATAATCGTATCTAAATATGATTAAGCTCGATTTTAGTAAATTATTAACTTATCGATGGCGTTATCTGATAGGCTATGGGCTTGTAGCCGCAGGATTAATCGGTACTCTGATATTCGTCGGCTTATTTTTACCAGGCGGTATATCAAATTCAGAGATGAAATCCGTCGTTACTAGCAATTCGATCAGTCTTCACAATCTAAATTCCTTTACCGTAATCAATCTGCCTTATTATGTTCTTCAAAAAATCAGTCTGGCGATATTCGGCGTATCCATAATTAGCATCAAATTGCCGTCAATCATCTTGGCTTTTATATCCATCGCGGGCATCGTAATAATCATGAGGCAATGGTTCAAACCTGCCGTCGGCGTTCTTGCGACCCTTATAGCCATAACGACAGGGCAATTCATTTTTATTGCCCAGGACGGAACACCGGGAATATTATATCTGTTTTGGCCGGTCATATTGCTTTTGCTGGCTTGTCTGATTTCCAGTCAAAAAAAGTTCAGGATGTTTTATAAAACGTCATTTTGCATTGCTGCCGCATTAAGTTTATATACTCCGCTTGGCATTTATGTACTAATCGCGCTTATTAGCGCCATATTCCTGCACCCGCACTTGCGCTTTTTGATTCGGCAATTATGGAAACCTAAAATTATCGTTGCTATATTCGTATCGTTATTATTATTAATACCGCTCATTTTCACCGTTATAAAGACGCCTGGGCTGGCTTTACAGCTGCTTGGTGTGCCAAGTTCAAAACCCGATATAGGCGCCAATTTGTCATCCTTGGGCGCTCAGTATCTGAATTTTTATAATCCTGGCGGCACGACCCTGATAACGCCGTTCTTTGAACTTGGATCGTTTTTGATTATATTAATCGGCGTTTATTATGTTTTTCTGACCAGAGAAGCTGCTAAAAGTTACGTCATAGGAATTTGGGCGATTCTGCTGTTGCCGATTATTGTTTTGAACCCCGACTCGACCAGCATTACGTTCTTGCCGTTAGTGCTGCTGCTGGCTTCCGGTCTTAACGAATTGATAGCGTATTGGTACGGGCTGTTTCCGCGCAACCCTTACGCTCGCGTCGGCGGGCTGGTGCCTATCATCGTGCTGGTAGCGGTTTTGGTTCTGTCAGGCGCCGACAGATATATCGAGGGCTATAGATATGACCCCGGCATAGTGCCGAATTTCTCAAAAGACATTAAATTGATACCTGGCAATATCAAAAACTTGGTCGTATCAAGTAACGAGCTGGCTTTTTATCAGGTCGTCGGCAAATACCAAAAACAATACTACGTTTCCTTGACGCCGATGAACAGCACTTTCCTAGCAACCCGTGAAGCCAAGCAATCCATAACGGGTTATAATATCGAAAAAATCATCACCACATCGACCAGCGACCAAGCCGACAGATTTTACTTATACAAAAAGTAAACAGATTACAGTATACTTAATTTAGTAATATAGAGATCAAGGAGTATTAATAATTATGGCATTTGACCAAGTAAAAATGATCAACAACCTGCGCAAAGCGCAAAATGAGCTGAAAAAAGAAATAATCGAAGTCGAAGCCGGTGACGGTGCGGTCGTCGTTCAAGTAACAGGCGAGTTGAAGGTCAAGAAAATCACTATCGACCCAGAGCAAGTCGATCTGGATGACATCGCTGAACTTGAACATTGGCTGGAAATTGCAATTCGCGACGGTCTGGCAAAAGCACAAGAAGTCGCTGCCGAAAAAATGAAACCCTTGATGGGCAGCCTAGGCAAACTCGGGCTTTAAAGGAAAAAATATTGTCCCAGTTATTACCAAAGGCACTGATTAACGCCATCGAAGAACTTGGGCGCCTGCCAGGCGTCGGTGAACGCACGGCCGAACGTTATGCGTATTTTTTACTGCGGGCCGACAAACATACCAGCGAAAAATTAGCTGATTCCCTAAAGCAGCTTCATAACGGCGTCAAAAACTGTCCGGTTACTTTCGCGTTGATTGACGCCGATGAAAAAGTTTCACCGCTCTACAGCGACCCCAGCCGCGACAAAAGTCTTGTCGCCGTAGTAGAAGAACCGCTGGATATCGTTGCGCTGGAACGTACAGGCCAGTTCAAGGGTACATACCACGTTCTTGGCGGCGCAATTAGCCCGATCGACGGTATCGGTCCCGAACAGCTTCACATTCCCGAACTGTTAGACAGGCTGGTCAAAGATAACGTCCAGGAAGTAATTATTGCTACCAACGCCAGTGTCGAGGGCGAATCTACCGCCTTATTCTTGCAAAGACACATTATCGATGCCGGCATCGACATCAAAATCACCAGACTGGCGCGCGGTATTCCGGTGGGCGTCGATTTGGAATACGCCGGACAAATAACACTAAGCCACGCTCTTGAAGGCAGGAGGGATTTTTAGATGTATCAACAAGCCAAAGAACTGATCGATATAGCTACGAAAATTATTGTTATTCAAGCCGAAAACCCGGATGGCGACTCGCTTGGCAGCGCACTGGCGCTAGAAGAGATACTGAGCGATTTAGGCAAAGAAGTAATTTTGTATTGCCCTGTCGAGATACCAAAATATATGAGATACATTGCCGGCTGGGATAGGGTAGTGAGCGAATTCGATACTTCGGCAGATTTAGCAATCATCGTGGATACCATGGCCGAAGTTTTACTGACCAGAGTCGTCGAAACTCCAGGAGTACGCCATTTTCTAGATACTCATCCGGTATTAGTCATCGATCATCACGATACTGAATCGAATCTTGAGTTTAAATACACGGCGTTAACCGAAGAAGCTGTCGCCACCGGTGAAATCATTTATGATTTGGCGGTTGATGCTAAGTTTGATATCAACCAACAGGCCGCCGAGAATCTGCTGGTTGCAATTTTGAGCGACAGTTTGGGGTTGACGACCGAAAACGTGTCCGCTAAAACGTATCATACGGCCGGCAAACTGACCGAACTGGGCGCGAACGTATCCGTAATAGAAAAACGCCGCCGCGAATACATGAAAAAATCGCCCGAAATTCTGCACTATAAGGGCGCATTGCTGGAAAGAATCGAATACTATCTGGATGGCAAAATGGCGCTTGTACACATACCTTGGGAAGAAATCAAAGAGTACAGCGACAAATTCAACCCCAGCGTACTTGTACTGGACGAAATGAGATTAGTCGAAGGCGTCGAAATCGGCGTTGCTATCAAAACCTATCCGGATGGCAAACTGACCGGCAAACTGCGCAGCAATATCCCGATATCATCGATCGTCGCCGGTTATTTTGGCGGCGGCGGTCACGATTACGCCGCGGGCTTTCGCGTCTATGAATCTCTTGATACAATTATTCAAGAATTAATAAACGCAACCGATAAGGCACTAGAAGAATACTCACATGACACTAAAATTTCATAACACACCCACCCAAGAAGTAGAAGAATTCGTTTCGTTAACTGAAAAGAAAGCACTGGTTTATACCTGCGGCCCGACCGTATATGACTATCCGCATATCGGCAACTGGGTGGCATACATTCACTGGGACACCCTGGTCCGGATTTTAATGGCAAACAACTATGACGTTACCAGAGTAATGAATGTCACCGACGTAGGCCATCTGACAAGTGATGCCGATGAAGGCGAAGACAAACTGGAAAAAGGCGCCCGCCGCGAAGGCAAAACGGCTTGGGAAATCGCCAAATTCTATACCGATGACTTTTTAAGCGGGATGAACAAACTTGGAATGATCGAACCGCAACACATTGCCAAAGCGACCGATTATATCCCGCAGCAACTTGACCTGGTTCGAACGTTAATGCAAAGAGGCTATACTTACCAAATCACTGATGGCATATATTATGACACCTCTAAATTCCCGACCTACGCTGATTTTGCCAGACTTAAACCAGAGGCCCAAAAAGCCGGCGCAAGGGTCGAGATAAACCCTGAAAAGAAAAATCACTCTGATTTTGCGCTATGGAAGTTCACGCCGGCAGGCGAAAAAAGAGACATGGAGTGGGAGACCCCGGCTGATTTATTGGAAAAAAAGGCTGACAATAAACCGGTCATGGGTTTTCCGGGTTGGCACTTGGAATGCTCGGCCATTTCTATGGCGCTGCTGGGTAACACTATCGATATCCATACCGGCGGCATCGATCATATACCGGTCCATCACACTAATGAGATTGCTCAGTCAGAAGCTGCCACCGGCGTACGTTTCAGCAACTATTGGATTCACTGTAACCATTTGAAAGTTGACAGTACAAAAATCAGCAAATCGTTAGGCAATGGCTATACGCTAAAGGATTTAGAAGACAAGGGTTTCTCCGCGATGGATTATCGCATGTTTGTCTTGCAGGGACACTACAGCAACGAAGGTAATTTTACTTTTGACGCCCTTACGTCAGCCAAAAACAGATTACATAATTGGCGAAATATCGCAGCGCTGCGCCATCAGATTCATGACACTTTGCAAAATGACCGCGACAAGGTAGCTAGTGACAAGACAGTGCTGCTTTATGCTGCGCCGCAGGCTGTCATCGAAGCAATCAGTAACGATTTAGGAACACCGGAAGCATTGAGGATTATTGACGATGCTTTCGCCCGTATACTGCGTGCCAGACTGGATAATATTCATAGACACGCTTTTTTGGAATTACTCGAAACGATCGACGCTACTTTGGGGTTGCAACTGCTGGACAGTACGCCGGACATCTCGGACGAGGCGAAAAGTATTATTCTAGAAAGAAACAGAGCGCGCGAACAAAAGGACTGGCTAAAATCAGATGCTTTGCGCGACCGGCTGCTAGAGCAAGGTATATTGATTCGCGACACGGATAAAGACAGTATTTGGGAATACAAGTCTTAGGCTTGATGAGTTTCGGCTTCTTTTAACGATCTATCGAGTGATTTTTCGTTTTCGCGGTACTTTCTTTTTGACCTGGAAAAATAATCTTCGACCAACACGCCGATACAACCGGCTATTGGGATGGATATCAAGCCGCCTGCGATGCCAAACAGGTATACGCCGGTCGTAACCGCAATCAACACGACAAGGGCTGATAAATCAGTCCGTTTCGACTGAATTTTTGGCGATATATAATTACCCTCGAGTTGCTGGTACAAGACACTGAATATCAGAAAAACAACTGCCGCGCTGACATTATTCAAGGCTAATATGATAGTTACTAAGACCGCACCGATTGGCTCGCCAAAAAGAGGGATCAAAGACAAAATGAATATAATCGCTGCCGCCGGAATTGCCAAATTCGTAGGGGCGCCAAACGTCAAATTAATAACAAATACCGCAATACCCGTGACCGTTCCGGCTATAGACGAGATTGACAGTTGGCCTACCACGAAACCGGTAACGACCTTATACATACGGAATAGTAATTTTCGGTGATACTCCATGCGTTCTTCGTCGTTATATACGGACCATAGTCGCCGCAACCACATCGGACCCTCTACCAGCATCAAAAACGTCAACACCAGTACTAGAATCGTCGTAACGACAGTAAATAATACCGAACCTATACTTGTTATCAGCAGCGACCCGGCGCCGGTCGCAAAACGAGTCGCGCCGTCTTTGATCGAACCGATCATCTTGTCGACTTCTGGCTGCAGATTATAATGTTTTATAAACTCGCTAGCACCGGTATATTGCTCAGAAGCCGAATCGACTAGGGACGGGAAGTTTTGAGCGAATCTGACCGTTTGCTCGATAATAGGCGGAACGACTAGAAAAATTACGACACCAAGAAACGAGAGCACGGCCATGTACGCAATCGCAGTACTTAAAACGCGGCTTTTACTTGGCAATATTTTTGCCAAACGATTAACTGGAGGACTAAGGGCAATGGCTAGGAATAAAGAAATACCTATGATAATCAATGCGGTACGGGCCGAATAGATTATTAGAGCCGCCAGGGCGAATCCGATAACAACCAGCCAAAAGCGTACAAAAGTCCGTGTGTCGATTTCAATACGTACATTCATAATTCGTATTATACACTATATTCCGATCACGGTTTTTATGATACTGAAACTATTCGTTTCTACTATCTATATGAAAATAGTAAGATTACAATAATCACTATTTTAAGCAAATATTCAGCCGTATTTGGTGTATAATAATACATATGAGAATACTTATTGTTGAGGACGAACACAAGATAGCACATGCCTTGAAAAAGGCTCTGCAGCAAGAAAATTATGCCGTTGATGTCTCATATGATGGTGACGACGGCTACGCCATGGCAACGACCGAACCGTACGATTTGGCTATAATTGATCGTATGATACCTGGCGAGTACGACGGAATTGGTATCATAAAAGCCATGCGCGAAGCAAAAATCCACACGCCGGTATTGATACTGACCGCGAAAGGTACGATTTCCGATCGAACGACCGGTCTTGACTCCGGCGCTGACGATTACCTGGTGAAACCGTTTGCCCTTGAAGAACTATTAGCTCGTGTACGCGCTTTGCTAAGGCGCCCTGTCGAAGTCCAGCAGACTGTTCTTACGGCAGGCGATTTGTCGTTGAACACCGTTACTTGCGAAGTTAAGCGCGGTGACAAAGTCATCAGCCTGACAGGCAAAGAGTTCGCGCTGCTTGAATATTTGCTCAGGAACCAAGGCCGACCTCACAGCAAAGACACGATTATCAGTCATGTCTGGGATTACAACGCCGACGTTCTGCCTAACACCGTCGAAGTCTACATGAAGTATTTGCGCCAAAAAATTGACGATCCTTTTGACAAACCTCTGCTTCAGACTGTCCGCGGTTTCGGCTATAAAATTGAAGCTAATTAGAGGCTAGAAACACCGGCATGTTCAAATCTGCGACACTGCGATTGACCGGCTGGTATCTACTGATTCTAATGGCGCTTAGCGTCATGTTCAGTATTGCCATTTACGGCGTAATGTCTGACGAGATGGACACGCATTTGCGCCGCTTCCAAACAAATTTGCAACAATCCCAGGACTTTTCTCCACAACCTAACATGGTTTTGAATTTTCGTAATAGCGAAATCAAGGAAGCTCTGGACAATTTTTCACTGCAGCTGGTGTATATAAATTTGTTGGTTTTCATAGTTGGCGGGCTTGGCAGCTATTATTTAGCACGTCGTAATCTGTTGCCAATCGAAAAAGCGCACGAAGCCCAATCACGCTTCACAAGCGATGCCAGCCACGAACTTAGAACGCCTTTAGCGGTTATGAAGACCGAACTTGAAGTAGCCTTGCGCGACAAAGACGCCACGACCGATAGCTTAAAAGAAGTACTATCCAGCAACCTGGAAGAAGTTGACAAACTATCAAGACTTGCCGAAATGCTGCTTAATTTATCCCAATTAGAAAATACTAAGCTCAAAATGGGGCCCGTCAATCTAGTCAAAGTCACGCGCAATGTGCTCAAAGATTTCGGCCCTATGGCCAAGCGAATTTCATTTGAACCCAAGAAGCGGCTGATAGTGTGCGGTAACGAGATGGCTATTACCGACTTGATACAAGTCTTGATTGATAACGCTATTCAATACAGCCCGAAAGACTCAAAGATATCAATTACAATTTCTAAATTCGAACAGTGCGCTAAATTCGAAATTTCTAATAACGGTCCCGGGATTGAACCTGAAATACTGCCTCATATTTTTGATAGGTTTTATCGAGCCGATTCGTCAAGGACGAACGGCAAACACAAAGGATTTGGCATCGGTCTGGCTTTGGCAAAAAACATAGTCGAGTTGCATAAAGGCAAGTTGTTCGCCAACAGTTCGCCGGACAAAGAAACTACTTTTTCTTTTCTTTTGCCGCTATATTCAATTATCCAAGCCAAATCTAAGAACTAGCTCATAAAATATAATTCATAACATCTAACGTTCGCAAAGTATGCGAAGGAGAAAATATGAATGTAATAATGCGAGGAATTAAAAATGCCCTCCGTAGCCCGCTGCGCTCAGGCGCAATCATTCTGATGCTCGCAATCAGCATCGGATTAATATTATGTATGCTGGTCGCCAGAGGCAGCATCAATAACAAAATCGCTGAAGTCAAAGCGACTGCCGGTACAAATATCACAATCAGACCGGCTGGCGTCATGGGCTTTGCAGGCGGCGGCGATCTGCTGACCGCTACACAAATCAGTACGATAAAGAATACGGCCCACATTTCCAGCGTAACTTCGACGCTAAGCGACCAGTTAAGCACGTCTGATACCGACCTTACGTCTTCGCTTGAAATGGGTAATTTTGGCGAGCGTATGCAAAGGTTCGAAAGCAGCTCGAGCTCAAGCGGTTTATCCAGCTCATCTTCGAGCGATACGACCGACACCCGGCCGGCGCCTACTCCCCGAATTACTGTGACCGGAACGACCGACCCGGATTCGGTATCCAGCACTGGCGGCAGTATTACTATTTCAAGCGGCAAGACAATTGACGGAAGCAGCAGCGACCTAGTGGCGCTGGTCGGCACCGACCTGGCCGAGAAAAACAGCCTTAAAGTAGGCAGCACATTCACAGCCTACAGCAAAACCGTCACGGTTGTCGGCATATTCGAAACGGGCAACACGTTCCAAGATAGCGGCATAATAATGCCCCTTGCTGCAGTCCAGACTCTGACCGACCAAACAGACGAAATCAGCAGCGTAGTTGCAAAAGTAGACAGCAGCGACAACGTCAGCTCGGTGGTATCAAGCCTTAAATCATCGCTTGGCAGCAAAGCCGATATCATAAGCGAAATCGACATAGCCAATAACAGCGTATCAAGTCTTGAAGGTATCGCCTCGTTAGCTCTCGCCGGAGTCGTCGGCGCGACCGTCGCAGGTGCCGTTATTATATTACTGGCAATGGTCATGATAGTCCGCGAAAGAAAGCGTGAAATCGGCGTCATCAAAGCTATCGGTGGGACCAACATAACAGTCATTACCCAATTCATGACCGAAGCATTAACTTTGACGGTTGTCGGCGCGGTAATCGGCCTGTCATTAGGCATACTTGTCAGCGGTCCTATGACAACATCATTAGTGAACAACGCCAGTAGCACTTCGACGGCTACGTCAAGTTCATCTAGCAGCAGACCCGGCGGCCCTGGCGGTATGATGATGCGAGGCATGGATCAAATCAGCAAGAATTTCACTCAAGTAACAGCCAGCCTGACACCGCAAATATTCCTGATAGCCACCAGCATGACTTTGCTTATCGCCGTCGTTGGCAGTGCCGTACCAGCCTGGTTTATCGCCCGAATACGTCCGGCTGAAGTATTAAGGTCCGAATAATATAGGAGGAAAATATGTTAGTAGTCAAAAACCTTACCAAAACATTCTCAAGCCCAAGCGGCGATGTCACGGCACTCGATAACGTCAACCTGAGCGTAAAGACCGGTGAATTCGCCAGTATCATCGGCAAATCAGGCAGCGGCAAAAGCACGCTGCTGGCAATGCTAGGTGCACTAGACGTTCCAACGGAAGGCAGCGTAGAAGTTGACGGCGTCGACGTAGCCAAAATGTCCGCCGGCAAACAGACGTCATACCGGGCAAAGAAAATCGGTTTCGTATTTCAATATTACAACCTGATTCCAAACCTTTCGGCCGTCGAAAACGTCATGCTGGCGCTGGAATTTGGCGGCGTACCCAAAAACAAACGCCAAAAAAAGGCCGCCAAGCTTTTAAGCGACGTCGGCATCGAACCCGATGAACAACTGCGCAAACCGTCACGCCTTAGCGGCGGGCAACAGCAGCGTGTAGCCATTGCCAGGGCACTAGCGAATGATCCGGCAATTATTTTGGCAGACGAGCCGACCGGCAATCTGGACAGCGAAACCGGTAAAAAGATATTCGACCTGTTACACAAATTATCGCGCAGTAAAAACACGACCATCCTAGCTGTTACGCACGATATGGATATTGCAGGTAAAACCGATATCACTTTCAGGCTAAAGGACGGCAAAATAATCGCCTAGCTTAGCGCTCGCGCTGTTTGAGGCGCTTGCCGGCTTCGCCAGCAATCTGCCACTGCAAAAGGGCAGTAGTGATGATTACAAGCAGCAGCGGCAAGGTTCCTTGCCAAGCCGGCGTCGTAAAGTCAAAGAAGTCGCGGATGAATCCAATTCCGAAACTAATCGTAAATATAAAGACAACGACCAGAATATATAATATTCGCGCCAGCTTGGCCTTGCGATCGTTCGCGACGTCAAACATCCTGGGAACCAAAAATACCAAATATATACCGAATAGAATAGCAATGATTACAGTAGTCGTTGATACGCCCTGTAAATCATTCGGGTGAATTACCCGCAACATAATATATGTCATAGTCGCGACCATACCAGAAAGAGCGGCTATCGGGATAATCGCAAACAGCGTATCGCGCCAGAAATAGCGCGACGATAACCGATGGCGCGGCAAAGGAATAAACAAAGTCCACATTATCGTAGGCAAAGTTACAAGGAATATATTCATAAAAGTAATGTGACGCGGCTCGTAAGGATAGACGATAAAGTATGCTAATGTCGAAAGCAACAGCACGGTTCCATATATAATCTTGTGAAAGAACAGCGTAGCAATCAGTTCGATCGCCTGCATGATGCGATTACCCAACCTCATCCCTAACGGCAGCGAATTGAAAGAGTTGCTTAGAAGTACTATGTCGGCGACACGTCTGGTAGAAGCGGCACCGGCAAACATGGCGACCCCTAAATCGGATTTTTTGATAGCAAGGGCATCGTTGACGCCGTCGCCAACCATGCCGGTAAAATTGCCCATCTTTTTGAACGTTGCTATCAATCTTTCTTTTTGCTCGGGCAAAACTCGGGCAAATATAGTAGTTTCCGAAACTACCTTGTTCCATTCGTGGCTATGAAGTTCATTTAATTCAGCCCCGGTAATCACGTTTTGAGGATTCTCGATACCTACCTGTTTGGCGACATATTGAACCGTGTTCGGGTTATCGCCACTGATAACTCGGATACTGACGCCATTGTTCTGCAAGAAAGC
Organism: Saccharimonadales bacterium (SeqCode); assembly: GCA_034677945.1. Classification (GTDB taxonomy): domain Bacteria; phylum Patescibacteriota; class Saccharimonadia; order Saccharimonadales; family Saccharimonadaceae; genus UBA1547. Next base: position 8,096 of record JAXDCN010000060.1, on the reverse strand, counting down.
CACGGTTTTTTCGACGCCGCGCCGTAATTCGTTAGTCAAGACTACCAATCCGATAGACTTGCCGGATTGATCGGGAATTTGCTTTAACGACCCTTTTTCAGCATCAAACATAGCGACCAACAGAACGCGTTTGCCGACACCGGCAAGCGACTCGACGCGCCGTTTTTGAGCGGGCGTCAGTTCGGTCAGTTTACCCAGAAACTCGGGAGCGCCAATAAGGACGTTGTGTATCTTGCCGCCGAATTTTACTTTAATTCCGCTCATTTTGCGTTCTGACGAAAAGGCAAGCGTCTCAATGACCTCATATCTTTCAGGAGCGGGAAATGCCGCGACCATGGCGTCCCCGGTTGAACTGCCGCTACTGGTCTCTTTGGCAACGATACCGATAAGTTCACGAATATTGCTAACGGATTCGTCAAATAATTCCAGGTTGTCAAAAGTAATTTTGTCACTGGTCAGAGTACCGGTTTTGTCGACGCACAGCACGTCTAGTAACGCCATCGCTTCGATTGCCGCTAATTTTTGCGGCAATACTTTCGCCTGAGCAAGCCTTATCGAACCATACGCTAGCAATAAAGTACTGGCAAGCAACAGCCCTTCCGGAATAACAGTAACAGCGCCGGAAGTAATGGTTTTGAATATTCTGACTGCATTCTCGCCTGACAACCAATAAACGACAAATATCAACCCCGCCAGCCCCAAAGCGCCATAAGTCAGCCAAGTAATTGCCCTGGCGATATTTTTTTGAATCGGCGTCAAGCGAGGATTATATCGTTTCAGAGTCGACGCCATTTTGCCAACCCTGGTATCCGCGCCTACCGCCGTAACGTGCATGGTAGCACTGCCTGCAACCACGCCGCTTGCCGCGTAAACGGTCGAATCGACAGCTTTGTCAACCGGCGCTGACTCACCAGTCATAATACTTTCATCGGCCTCCAAACCGCTTGAGGCCGTAACCAGTCCGTCAGCCGGTATCTCATCGCCCATCTCGAGTTTTACGAAATCACCGACCTGCAGTTTATCGAACATGACTTCTTCGGTGTCACCATTTGGCAGAATCCGCCGGGCCCGCGGAGCGTTCATAAGTTCCAATTTCTTTAACATTCTTTGAGCACGAATTTCCTGGACGATTGCTATCAATGTGTTAAATACTATGACCGATGATATGAATAAGGCGTCGCGATTTTCCTTTAAAAACGCCATCACGGCGGCTAATAAAAGAATCGCTATGACAGTCGGCGACAAAAAATTTCGCCGGATAATAATCAGGATATCCTTCATATTATCCTATTATATGTTTTCTTACCGTATATGGCTATGCTTGCCCAGTTAAAGAAAAAAACACAACGATAATGTGTTGTATTTAAGCTTTGGCTCAGCAATATGCGGGATAATGAGATTGCAATATTAAAGTCATAGGGGGAGGATTCACTATGAAAACTACCATCACAGACAAAACGATTTTGCTAAGCAAGAAGGGTTTGAAAGAACTCAAGAAAACAATCGCCCAATTAGAACGTGACAAACGAATCGCTTTGGAAGAACTTCGTGATTTTGAAAAAACTTTCGGTCACGACGAAAGGTTGGAACGAATTGAAAAAGTAGCATCGTTAGAGATTATCGAATCAGAATTGAACGATAAAAAGATGGTTCTAGCAAACGCCAAATTACTGCCGTCAAAACGCGAAAGGATAAAGGTCGCCATCGGATCGGTCGTCGATCTGATTGATATGCGCGGACATCTGTTTCGTTTTACGATAGTCGAAAGCATAGAGGCAAATCCAAGCGACGGACGAATTTCGATTCTCAGCCCGCTGGGGAAAAGCCTGTTGGGCCGAACCGTCAAAGACATAGTCAAGTGGGGGACAGGCAATAAAACCAATCAATTCCAATTAGTACGAATATCTTAGCCGAGATGCCCTGATTATTGAGAAAACCCGGTATATCCGGGTTTTTTCATATTCTACAAGATTAAAGCTATGATGCAATACTCAACAGCGTCCAATTGCCGCCATTATCATCGTTGCGCAGATGATATTCCGACACGCCGTCCGACATGGTAAATATCTCGGCAATCCGCTCGCCCTGACGCACTAAACATCGCAAGCCGGCATCAATGAAATGATAGGTTACGCCGTTAAATTCGATCCGACGCGGATAGGCGACCATATTCTTTTTAAATCCGACTGACGTCACGACGATCTGTTCGTTTATTTCCACTTTGCTCATAACAATTCCCCCAAATTAAGACTATTTAAGACTGCCGGTTGTATTAGATTAACCAGCGAACGGCTTGGTGGGTTAGTTAACAAGGGATAGGAAAGCGATACCGTTCAAATTCGCGTTCTGTTTACCCATAACTAATAATTGTTTTCGTCTGTCAGTGGCTAGTTATTAGCGTAACGACGTTGATGGTGGCTTTATATATAAGCCTGTAAGTGGAAAGGTTGCCCAGTACCTACATAGCTATCCTAATTATATATTGTCGATTACTTGAAGCGTCAACCGCAAAATCTATGTGAAATTTACTTCAATGACAGCACTTCGGCCAAGGTTTTATCGTTGATGTAAATATCGGCATTTGTTACATTGGCGGCTTTTTCGGCGGTCATTTCTAATACTGCCTGGACGCGTGGGTTATCGCATACGCCGCCAAGACTAAGCGTACCAGTCAAATACACTTTTATTGTATCGCCGGACTTTTGTCTGCTAGAAAATTTAAGATTGGAGTTATACAGAACGTTATATAGTCCCGACTCGCCGTACCATTGGTTCTTGTTGGATAATAGCCTTTCGAAGGATGATTTAACGACGTCATTAGTCGTTACATCGGCAGTCGTTACCGCCACGGCGCTGTCGCCGCAACCGATCTTGGCACCGGATTTGCCATCATCTTCGATGGCGGTATAATACAAAATTAATGGACCAGTGACCTCATTAGTTTTCTGTTGATTATTATTCGATGAGTCAGTCGATTTTTTACCGACCGTGAATGATATGTTGATATTTAGCATGTTGATCGCAAGTACCGCCAAAATACCCGCAGCGATAATGGCCCCCAAAATTGATAAAGTAATTGCCCAGTAGTTATGTCTCATAAAGACTTACTCCTGCTTAGTTTATAAGCATATTATACCATTTTTCAAACGATATATAAATTTCTACTTCTTTGCATCGACGCCAATAGCCTGACTGATATGATCGTAGCCGTCGCGCTTTAACAGGCGAACTAATCCGTCGTTAATTTCAGCTGCTAATTGCGGGCCGTTGAATATCAGGCCGGTAATAATTTCAACCAGACTTGCGCCAAGTTTGATTTTCGCATAAGCGTCCTCGGCCGTGAATATACCGCCGACGCCAATTATCGTTAACTTTTTACCGTAATTCAGATATGTTTGACGTATCAGTTCGTTACTTAGACTATAGGCCGGTTTGCCGCTAAGATTGCCGCGAACCGAATCGGATAGGTTATCCTTAAATTCGATTTTACTGCGGTCCTTGGCCAGGTTAGCAACAGTAACGCCGGCTATTTTGTGCTTTACCGCCACATCCAGCAGCTTTTTGAAATCTTTCCAAGATAGATCGACAGGCATTTTGATAAATATCGGTTGTGTCAGGCCGACTTTATCGACGACCGATAGCAATTTTTCCAAACGATCGGGTGTCGTGAACGGTTCACCCCCATAAGCATTTGGGCAAGAAATATTTATTTCGAACATTTTGATAGACTTTTCGTTTTTGGCGCGTTTTAGCGTAGTTATGTAATCGTTTATGGCATCGTTGATATCAACAACCTTGTGATGATTCGTCTTGGCGACCGAAAGCACGACAGGGAAGCTCTGGGTAGCCTTTGAGTCGTAATTACGTAGCCTTTCGATTACAATTTTCGAACCGTCATTTGCCAGCCCAGCATTTACGACTAGCGATTTTGTCTTCGGCAGGCGATAAAACCATGGGCGAGGATTGCCAACGCATTTTTTTGCCGTCACCGAACCGACCGTACCAAACCCAAAACCCAGTGCCGCTATCGCCGGCACTATTTCGCCGCTTTTATCAAAGCCAGCGGCTAATCCAACTGGACTGTCAAATTCAACGCCATGAAGTTCTTGAACAAGTTTTTCATCGCGCTTTCTTTTGAATATTATCCTGACAAACAACGTGAATGCGTTTGAGGACCCCAACAGCGACGTCGTCCGGACCATCGCACCATGCATGAAATCAGCCGGCAACAAGAATATGACCGCCTTGCCCGGATAAACGTACAAAAACCGGCATACTTTCCAAAGATAAGTTCGTACCATGTCTATTAATTATGACAGATTGTCACAACTGGTCAAACTTTTACGTCATACTATTTCGTAACACGAAAGCCAATGGCTGCGTAAGCGTCGGTCATAGTGTCTGTCAAGCATAGATAAAATGGCCCAGGATTACCTGCTGAACTTTGGACGTAACCACTACGAAGAAAAGGACGTAATACAGTCGTGTCATCGGCATTTGTATGGGCTCTTCCAATACCCTGGGCACCTCCCCAACTGGCAGCAGCAGCATACGCTGTAGCAGGGTATGGGTCAGGTGATAGCGTTCCGTGAGTCGTCACCGCGTTCCACTCCCTGGTAGCCATACCTCCGCCCAAAACACCAGGCTGACCGCCCAGCGTCTGACCCTGAGTCCATTCGTACGCGTTACCAACGAAATCCCAAATCACTTCGCCATTCGAAAGAGTCAACGTCCTACGTTGGTTCGAAGGGGCGGTGTTACCAGTCAAATAGTAGCCATCATTGTCATCCGTTGAACCTGCAATGCGAGAGGTAGGGCTATTATCAGTATGCCCGACATACATTTCACCCGACCCTACAACACCGCCAGTCCAATTGCTTGCAACTAACATGACGTTTTGGGCAATCGTTAACCACTCGGCCTCGGTAATCAGATGACAGCCGCTACAAGCAGTTTCTGCAGTAGTAATAGAATTTGGCTGGGTAATAGTTCCCCAGTTAGTACCCGCCGCTACGCTGGTTGGTATACCGCCAACGTTCTTGGCTTCGAACTTCATGACACAAAAGTCTGACGTGCCGTAAGTCGCGCTGCCAGGCACTACTATGAATCCTGTCGGGCAAGTAATTGCCGTAGATACGGTCGGGGTAGTACTTTCGGTTATTTCATATTTTGTCGTTCCCTGGGTCCCTGTCAAAAGAAAGGTTTCTTGATCGACCGTAGAATAAGCCAAAGTAGTGCCGCTGTTAGATTTTAGACAAAAATTATTATCAACGGTCGATGGAGCCGTCGGGCACAGACTAGCATTAAGAAAAGGGTAAGAGCCGTATTTTAAATTGTAGGCTTTTAACATTTTCGCAGCACTGGACAAATCAGACTGGACAACTGCAGCCGTGGCCTTGCCGGAGATATTATTGTACGTGGCTATGGTAATCGCAGCTAAAATAGCTATGACTACAATCACTACCAGTATTTCGATAATTGTGAACCCTTTTTGAACACGAGAAAGACAAACTTTTTTCATGACCCTAGTTTAGCATTAGCAGCATGGATATATCAAATGTTAGCTACGTTTATACATAGATATAGAATTGCTGTATGCATTTGAAACATAGACCGAGGTACCGTCAGGTGAAATTTTAATTACAATCGGAACGTCACCAGACGAAATTGTTGATACTGTAAATGGCGTCAATGCGCCAGTCGCAATATTTCGCTGGAATTTTTTAACTACGTCAGAATCTCCTATTGCAGCGTAAACCGAAACTCCGTCAGGCGATACGGCAATATCCAACGGGCTCAAACCGGCATTGATCGTTGGTGTTCCCAAGGCAGTTAAGGCGCCGGTAGAAGTATTTCGGCTGTACATTGATATATTATTGGAATTAACGTTCGTAGCATATACGGACGATCCGTCAGGTGATATTGCCATGCCGCGCGGAGTCGTACCGGCATTGATCGTTGGTGTTCCCAAGGCAGTTAAGGCGCCGGTAGAAGTATTTCGGCTGTACATTGATATATTATTGGAACCACTATTCGCAACATAAACCGATTTGCCGTCCGCAGAGACTACAATACCTATTGGGTTCGTACCGGTATCGATTGTTGGTGCCGTCATAGCCGTCAATAGACCCGTTGAAGGATTTCGATTGTACATCGAAATTTTGTTAGATACATAATTAGCCACATAAACCGACAGGCCGTCAGCTGATATTGTTATCGTCCACGGATCTACATCCGCTGCAACAGTACCTAATGAAGCCAATAGACCCGTACTAGTATTGCGACTATACATAGATACCGTATGCGAATCCTGGTTAGTAACATATACTGATAGACCATCAGGAGAAATTACTACGTCTTGGGGAGCGGTCTGAGCAGCAATAGTCGAAGGCGTCAACGCAGTCAGAGCGCCTGTTGTAATAGAACGACTGTACATACTAACACTACTTGCAAGTGAATTAGCAATGTATGCAGACGTACCATCAGGCGAAATTGCAATCCCGCGAGGATACGTTCCGGCCGCGATTGTTGCCGGCGACAAAGCAACTAATTCGCCCGTAAAGCCAATACTAGGCGCGCTGTCGTTAGTGATATAATACGTTGTCGTATTTTTTGATCCTGTCAAACGAAAATTTTCGGAATCAATTAAATTATAAACGAATGTTCCACCCCTAGTTGCCTTTATACAAAAATTTGTGTCGACAGTCGGCGATGTCGGACATAAGTTAGCATCAAGAGTCGGATACGCGCCGTACATAGCGCGGTACGCACCGATTTTTTTTGCCGCCGTAGTCAAGTCGGACTGAATGACGGACACGTCAGCTCGACTGGATAATCCGCTGTAAGCCACCAGGCTAATTGCAGCTAAGATGCCGATTGTCACTATGACAACTAGTAGCTCGACGATAGAGAAACCTTTACTGTAAATAGAATAAGGTAATATTTTCATGCATATATTTTAACATTAGCAATATATAATTTACAACGGTTATTTTCGAACCAAACGAACTAATGTTGATTAATTGTATTTTATAAATTACTTAGCTACTCGAAAACCGATACTGGCTTTTGATGCATCACTTGACAAACTATCTAATATCAAACACAAAACACCTGCGCCAGGATCGCTGTGCCATGCTCCGCCCCGACGAATTCCATGGGCGACAGTTTCGCCATAGTTACTATAAAGCTGTCCAATACCTTGGGTCGAGCTCCAGCCGCTTACACCTGTAATACCGGTTGAAATCGGCTGGTAAGATGACGCTAGGCCATTCATGACTAGCGAACCGTTATTCCATTGCCTCCAGTTATAAGTCGGGTCACTTACTAACCCAGGTTGCTGATTGCCATTTATAGTACCCTGAATCCATTCAGAGACGTCTCCCGAAAAATCCCAAATCACTTCGCCGTTAGTCAGGGTCAGCGTACGGCGCTGGCTTGACGGCGACGACTGTCCGGTACCAAGATAGCCATTAGCATCACTACTGTCTGCTTCCAACGCATTATCAGGAACTCTGTCGTTATGGCCTATGTAAATAGCACCTGTACCTACCTCGTGTATCGTACCGCCCGCGTCGGTCCAGTTGCTTGGCACGCTTAGGACATTCTGAGCAATCGTCATCCATTCGTCGTTCGTCATTAGGTGACAGCCGGTATCGCAATTTGCCGTGTATGATGAAGCTGCGGTCGTTGCCGTGGTCTGAGAAATACGACCGACAGGGTAGCCCGCATAAGAGCTGACTAATTTTCTGGTCGCAGAGATAGGGTAAGAGTTTGCCGGCCAAGTATTATAACCGGTCGTTTGATTAGTATCACCAATACCATCACCGTTATCATCAGCTTTGGCTTCATACTTCATGACACAAAAATCTGAGGTACCATATGTGGCACTGCCGGGTACGACGATAAAGCCGGTCGGACAAGTCAGCGCAGAAACGATCGTCGGAGAAGTAATTTCGGTAATGTAGTAGTTATGAGTCCCCCTCGTACCAGTAAGCAAAAAAGTTTGATGGTCAGTCGTATTGTAAACAAAATTACTTCCCGAACTCAACTTGAGACAGTAGTTCGCGTCAACCGTAGACGGCGATGCCGGGCAG
>JAXDCN010000059.1:0-3310 GCA_034677945.1 Saccharimonadales bacterium (SeqCode) | reverse complement strand
TTCCGGGAAAAAACCTGGAAGTAGTTAATGCTGATATCCTGAAATTTGACTTGTCGATTATGCCGTCGGGTTATAAAGTCGTCGCCAATATACCTTATAACATCACCGGCAAAATCGTGCAGATGCTAATACAAGCCAAAAACAAGCCGTCAGTCGTGGTTTTGTTGGTGCAAAAAGAAGTTGCCGAGCGTCTGGCCGCTAGCCCCGGTAAAATGAGCATCCTGGCAGTCAGTACCCAGGTTTTTGCAGAAGTTACTCTGGGTAATGTCATATCGGCTGATTTATTTACGCCACCGCCGAAAGTCGACAGCCAGGTCGTAATCTTGAAAATTCGCGAAACGCCGCTGATTGCCGGAATTGACGAAGCCGTGTTTTTCCGTGTCGTGAAGAGCGGTTTTTCGTCAAAGCGCAAAAAACTTCGCAGTAGTCTGGCCGGCGGTTTGGGTTTATCGAAAGCGGACGCGGAGTCGATATTAAAAAAAGCCGGTATCAATCCGGATGTCAGGGCCGAAGCGCTCGAATTGACCGATTGGCTAAATTTAGCCCGCGTTGTCGGCTGATTATGCTCATGCTAGAATAAATAGCTAAGGAGCGCTTGAATTATGAATATAAAACGGCGATTTAGTCGCGGATTTACATTAATAGAACTAATGGTGGTGATAATTATTGTTGGACTATTGTCGTCCATCGCGGTCATCAGTTTTAACGATGTCCAGGCCAAGGTCCGTGATACTAGCGTTTTGTCAGATTTGGATGCTATGGAAGCTGCCCAAGCAAATTATGCTGCGGCAAACAATGTAGCCGGTTTAGCCTATTATTCCAGCAGTGGCTACAGTAGCGTATTAGATTTTTCACCTTCCGAAGGTAATGTAATAGATGTTGCACTGAATGATACGGATTATTGTATACGAGGTTATAATACTGGCAGCAATAAAAAATCAATCTATAATTCATTCACGAAGGAATCATCGCCCGGCGTTTGTAGCGGTACGCAGACTAATAGCGCGGATACTGGGATAATTCTACCTTCTGCGGCTGCTATCGCGGCTTCACCGTCTTTTTCAGGTAATTTGAAATGGTTGCAGGTATCAGCAAACTATTCGTTTAGTTGTGGTGTAGCGTCAAACTTCAAGGCATATTGCTGGGGCCTAAATGAAAACGGCCAGTTGGGGGATGGCAATGGTGGTAGTGCTGGTCAATATTCGATTTCTCCTGTTGCTGTCAGCACTGCAGGGGTTCTGAGTGGTAAGCTGATAAAATCTGTAGTGACAGGAGGGGCTAACGCTTGCGCGATAGCCTCTGATAGCCAGGTATATTGCTGGGGTCGTGGCAAGAACGGACAATTAGGAAATGGTTCAGGTGATGGTGTTATTGACTCTTACAGCAATGTTCCGGTTGCAGTTGGGGGTGTTGTTTGTGCGGGCGCTTTGTGTGGCAAGACAGTAAAGAGTCTTAGTGGTGGAGGTTATAATTATTGCGCCATCGCCTCTGATAATCAAGCATATTGTTGGGGTGCAAATTGGGACGGCGAACTAGGAAATAATATTTCAAGTAGTTATAATAATACTCCGACAGCGGTTTATACAAGCGGAGTTTTAAGTGGTAAAACGATTAAGTCAATTGCTTCAGGCAAGTATCATAGTTGCGTTATTGCGTCTGATAGCAATGCCTATTGTTGGGGGATGGCTGGTGACTCTACTGATTCACGTTCTGGCGGTCTTGGTGATGGTGTTCTTACAAATTATACCGATCGTACTAAGGTGCCGGTTGCAGTTAATAAAAGTGGAGCCTTAAATGGCAAAACTATAAAATCAATAGCAGCTGGGTATCATAGTACTTGCGTAATAGCATCCGACAATAATGCATATTGCTGGGGGATGAATGCGTACGGTTTACTGGGCGACGGTACCACTAATGACAGCTGGCTAGCTGTTGCTGTTGGAGGAAGTACTTGCGCAGGTGTTTTGTGTGGAAAGTCATTAAAATCGATCTCGATGTCTTCTCAAGCTACACATGTATGTGCGATTAATTTTGAAGATAAAGCATATTGCTGGGGGCGTAATGACTACGGTGCTGACGGTATCGGAAATTATAACACTACACAATCATTGCCAAAGGCAGTTGATACTAGTGGCGTCTTGAGTGGAAAAAAGATTAGAACGATTACAGTCGGTGGCGGTAATAGCGCGATTAGCAGTTATGATTTTACGGTTGCGATAGACACCGAAGGAAATGCTTATTCGTGGGGTTGTAATAATCCTTACGGCCAATTGGGTATAGGCGTCGAGCCGGCTACTACGCAAAAAGTAAATGTTCCTAATTCACTAGTTACGGTTACGCTGTAATATATTAGTTTCATCGTAATTAAGAAAATGAATTATACGAAATTAGTCATAATGCTTGTGATAAAATAAATCACAGGAGTATTAGATGAAATGAAAAGACGATTTCAAAATGGTTTTTCCCTAGTAGAAATAATTGCCGTGATTGCGGTAATCGGTATCTTGTCGGCGATAATATTCGTCAGTTATAACGGTATCCAATCAAGAATGAGTGATACCTATGTAAATGCGGACGTCGAAAGTGTGTTTTCCAAGGAATTGAAATATATCGCAGATAATTCAACAGCAAAAGCCTATTACTCAGGCGACGGATACGATAATGATCTAGGTTTTTCTGCCGGCAGTGGCAATATTATCGACGTTGTTGTTGACGGTACTGATTATTGTGTCAGAGGCTATAGCTTAAAAGGTAGCAAGAATAGTATTTACAACGCCTACGAGAAAGAGTCAAGGGTTGGTATCTGTGATTCGTTATCCGCGTCGGCCGCAGCGATTGCAGCTTCGTCGGGCTCTCCGGGGACACTGGTTTGGAAGCAAATTTCTTCCGGCTCAAGTAGTACTTGTGCAACTGCTACGATTAATCAGGTATATTGTTGGGGTAATGGTGCTAATGGCCGGATTGGTACAAATTCAACGGACGATTCTTGGGTCCCAACTCCAGTTTACACAGCAGGTAACCTTAACGGGAAAACAATCAAGTATCTTGATTCTTGGTGGCGTAATGGTTGCGTGATTGCTTCGGACGATTTGCTCTATTGCTGGGGAGACGGTCAATATGGTGCATTAGGCGACAACAATCCTACTGTCCATGAGACCGCGGTTCCTATCCCGGTAAATACGGCAAACGGCGTCAGTGCGTTATATGGTAAAACGGTCAAGTTTGTTGATGTAAGTACATACGGCGCATGTGCAATTGCTAACGATGATAAACCTTATTGTTGGGGTGAAGCTTGGTCTGGCATGCTCGG
>JAXDCN010000058.1:0-6595 GCA_034677945.1 Saccharimonadales bacterium (SeqCode) | reverse complement strand
CCGTAAGAGGCTATTAGAAACGTTTTTGTCGTCAGAGTATATATACAGCACTTTTTCGTGTATCTCTGCTGAAAAAGGCCAAAAATGAGCCCCCAGCACCTTTGCAATGTCGGCAGTAATCAGTTGTTCGACCTGGATAGACGAAAAAGGTCTCGAGAACACAGTAAAGCGGCTGATAAATTCATCCCCGTATTTTTCAAGCGTGCCCATTTCGACCGGCTTCATCATAGGAAAGACCGTAAAAAACGTTTTATATGAGTTCATATCGCGGTTATTAGCATGAATAAAGAAGTGCGGGATGTCATAGTCCGTATGTAAATCAAAGGCCATTATCAACCATCGATGCATAGCTATACTCCCGTCGGTTTGCATTACGGCATCGCTGCGATCAACTAAATTTATATTATATTCGCCGACCGATCCGACCGCGTAACTGCTATCCTGATGGTATGACGAGACTGAGAACCCGCGAACTACCCGATGGTCGTCCCGGTGCTGACTGACAGACCCGAAATGCACTAAGCCTATCTTGTCTGCGAATTTACCGATAGCTCGCTTGCGCTTGCGGCCGTTAGATAGATTATGATACATGCTATGGGCCACATGCTTGATGGCGACTTTGACCGGACGGCTCATTTCAATCGTTTTCCTTGGCTAATAAATCAAGCAAGGTAGTTACGTATTCGGCATGCGACCAAGTCAGCGGGGCAGGGGAAATGATTTTATCAGTGACCGGGTCAATTTGTTCGCTCATTACGCCGGTACTTAAGGCATGTTTTCTGCCCCAGTCCAATATTTCAAGAGCTTTTTCGGTTTTGCCGTTTTCAATATAATATTGCGCCAGCCAGAATGACGTTACGAACCAGTAATTTCCTTGGACTTCCGGGTTTATACGCCTATAATCGTCGTCTTCGTACCTAGGCAAGCCAAGCACGCCGTCATTAATACCAAACATATTCTCGATCGTTTCGATTGACGATTTGACTTCCGGACTATTAGGCTCGAACAGGCCAAAGGTATAAACCCCAAAGATGCTGGCACAGTCAATTACGTCATCTTTGATAACCTTGCCGTCTTTGATATACAGGCCCCGATAAAAGAATTTTCGGTCTTCGTTATACAGCTGCTTTTTGGCGGCTGCTTGGATATCGGTGGCAGCCAGTCGCCATTTGACTGCGTTTTCTGAATCCTTGGCTGCCGAGGCTAGATCCGAAGCTGCCAGTAGTGCGGCGTATGTTACCGCAGTAGTATAAGTGCTAGTGATAAATATTCTTTCCCACAAGTCATAACTTGCCCTTGGCAGTCCGGTTATCTCGTCGACAAACTCGACCATAAAATTGGCCATCGGCACGACCATGTCTTTATAGAATTCATGTAGCAGTTTGCCGTCTTGGTGCACTTGATAAAACTGAGCGAACATGAACAACGGCAAAGCGGTCTCGTCCTCTTGGATAGGCGGGGTAATAACGCCGTCATGCACGTATGAATGCCAGCTGCTGCCCAGTGCGCCGTCAGCGCGGTACTTATGCATCATATAGCCGTCAGGGTGCATACCCCTCTTCGTAAATTCAAAAAATCGATAGGCTTCGCTTTTATAGCCCATTCTGATCATAGGCCATAAAGTAAACGCCCCGTCGCGAGGCCAGCAGTATGAATATGCGTCGCGCGAATAATTAAGCATCGAAGTGTCGGTACTGGCGATAATTGCGCCGCGCTTATCGATCTGGGATTTGATTACCATCATGCTTTGCAGGAATGTCGTGCGGTGATTCGGCGAAACCTTTTCGATAATCGCATAGGTCGGTTCTAACCATTCGTGCCACCAATCGGCCGTCCGCTTCATACAGAACAATGTGCCGTCATTTTGGACCTGTTTGTGAATCCGGATTGCTTCACGGCTGGACATACCGGCCGCTATCCAATAATGGACGCGTTCGGAACTGTTGGCTTCGATATTGACCTTGAATCTGATGGTAGAATCAACCCGGCCGTGCTCGACGTTATTAATCGTCAATTCGCCGTCTTCGGCGTCGCAATAGGTACCTTTTTTATTCTCTATGCCGAAAAGTCCGACGGTATGTTGGTCGAACGGCATATTATTGTATTTTCCTGATATAACGAATGCCCGGCGTCCGCGATAGTGTAAAAGCGCATTGCTGTCGGGTAAGTATTGAGCCGTATCAGTATTGCTGCGCGAGTCGCCAATCGCAAAGGCTTGATGCATAAATAGACGCACCTCACGCGCCTGGGGCCTCAAATTCACGATATGGATATTTCTGATAAAAGCACTGACATGGGCGTCAACGAAGTCGTCAAACTCTAAAATAATACCTAACCGTTCGTTTTTCGCCAGCGTATGACCGATTAAGGCGCCGTGAGGGTAACGAAACGTGAACGTCCATTCCTTGGCCGAATTTTGAGGGTTATCAATCCAACTGATCTCGCCATCAACCCATACGCCGACTTTGTGACGCAGATTACTTCCTGCGGAATGGTTTTCGAAACCTACATATGGATAATAAAAGTCGTGTACTGTTCCGAAATCATTTAGCCCGACGTGAAGTTCTCCGTTGCTGAGAACGATGGGTCTAGCCATTCAGCCCTCCGGCATGATGGTCGAAGTATAACCGCCAGCGTACATCGCGGACGACATTGATATAGTACAAGAAAGCGTCATACGGTGATTCGTAAGCACTAAAATACGCGTGTACGTCACCGTCATTGAACCATTTGGTACACATATAGTAGAAGTGGTCGGACGTTTGGAGTTTACGCCAGTCGCTGATTAACTGTAGGTCATTGGTGCGCAATACGTCGTTTTCGATGGAGTAGATATAGTGCAGGGCTTCCTGCTGCATGCTGTTGCCTAACCATGCCGTCAAATCCCTTTCGCTGTCAGCCCAGGTAACGGTATTCGGCATACTGATTTCACCGACCGGTTCGAACGCGTCAATCGCGCCGGATACGGTATAGAACGTGTTATCAGGATTGCTTAACCATTTGCCGACGAATGCTTCGTAGAATTCAAATATGCCGGTGTCTTCCCATTGGTGCTCGCCGAAGGTCTCGTAGTCCATGAACAGATTGACCACGTTCTTATCATAGGCAGAGGTGTTAACCCAGTCGTTATAAGTGTCTGCCGACAGCGGCCATTGCGGCCAAGCCCTGTCGCCAAAGCGGAAGGCGATGTCATCGCTTAGCCGGTAATTCTTTAATAGAAGCGTAATGTTTTTAGTATCAACCGGACGGTATAAGAAGTTCGGGCTGCGCCATTCTAGAATCGGATCCCAGCCTTCTGCTAAGATGCCCTTGAAACCGTATTCGTCAGCCCATTTAGCCAAAGCGTCGTTATATGATAGCTCGGTGTTACGGAACACCTTGGTTTCGACTCCGAACAGATCACGGATCCTGCTTTGATGCGCTCGAACCTGGTTTTCAAATTCAGTTCGGCTGTAGAAAAAGGCCAGGGAGTGATAGTATGTTTCAGCAACAATTTCAACGCGACCGGTATTTACCAACCTCTTAAAGCTTTCTAAAACGTCAGGCGCCCACATCTCGGCTTGTTCGATAAAGGTTCCTGTGATGCTTAGCGATACTTTAAAATCAGGATGCCTGTCAATCAGTTTTTCCAGTAATGCGTTCATTGGCCGGTAGGATTTATCGGCGACCTTTTTGAATACCTGTTCGTTGTTCGAACGGATGTGGTAATTAGGCTCGTTAAAATAATCGTGCCTGTATGCCGTATCAAATACGCTGTACTTTCGCACCCTATATGGTTGGTGGGCATGCAAATATAGAACTATGCCGCGCTTGCTCATACTGTAACTCCTCTTCTCATAGTCCCATAAATATGCAAGAACTTCCTGGCAACATCGTGCCATGAGAGCCTGTCGTATTCATTTTTAACATTTTCCTTTAACGAATTTCTTAATGCGCCTGAAGTTGCTATACCGATAATCTGGTCAGCCAGGCGGTCAACATCCCAAAAATCATAACGAAAGATACTGTGCAGTACTTCACCGACGCCGGATTGACGGGTGATGATAAGGGCGTTGTCATGATGAGCGGCCTCTAATGCGGTCAGACCGAACGGTTCACTAACCGAACTCATGACGAATACGTCGCCGACACTGTAGGCATCGCGCCATTGTTTGCCACGAACGAATCCGGTAAAGAATACCTTGTCAGAAATTCCCAGATTAGAAGCTAGTTCGATAAGTTCATTACGCTGTTCGCCGTCACCAGCCAACAAAAAGGCGAGTTTGTCATATTTCTCGCTGGCCCTGGCGGCGGCCCTAATAAAGTGAGCCAAGCCCTTTTGGATGGTGAAACGTGTAATGTTCACAACAATAGTATAACCCTCATGCTTTAATGCTTCAAGGTACCTGTAGGTACTAAAATCATAATTATAACCATCATTAAAGCTGTCGACGTCAATCGCATTATGTACGACCTCTACCTTGTCAGCCGGAATACCGTATCTGTGAACAATGATATTTTTGGTGATGTTACTGACAGCGATAATACGATCAGCCATCATAAGTCCTTGGTATTCGATTTCATGAACCAGAGGATTGCCGCTACTGCTGCCTGATCGGTCGAATTCGGTCGCGTGAACATGGACGACTAGCGGAGTTCCGCAAATTTCTTTGGCGCGCATACCGGCTTCCATAGTCAGCCAGTCGTGAGCGTGGACGACATCGAACTCCTTGCTTTGGACTAATTGCTCGACATACTGAACATAGCGTTTTTGCACGCCGCGCATATCCTTGAGGTCGTTAATATCTGCTTTGGATAGCGGTTTGTTTAATACTCTTGAGCTGTCATAGCTACCTAAACCGTATCTTTGAAGCGGCGTCAACGGCGTAGCGGCGTGAATCGTCATGAAGTTAATGCCGGTATGTTCGGCGGTATAAGGAAGCACAAAATCAATCGAAGCGCCCTGAATAGCCAAAGCTTTGGACATGTGATAACAAGCTACACCCAGCCCACCGCTGTTGTGAGGAGGAAGTTCCCACCCTAGCATTAATATTTTCATTTTATCGAGTTAACGAGTAGCCATAATAGGCTATTCGGCCTCCTTGGTTGTTTTTATATATTCGTTCTGGGACAATTATATGACGACGCTAATGCTTTTGCAACTCTTTAATTAGTTAAAATTATCTGTTACAATAACCCTGTTGCCGAATTTCATAGGGGCATAGTACAAAGGCTAGTATGAAGGTCTCCAAAACCTTAGATCGTGGTTCGATTCCACGTGCCCCTGCCATATAAAAACGATCACCCTTCAGCGGTGGTCATTTTTATATCCCAGAGCACGCGGATCGATCCACGATCCAACGGTGAAGCCGTTGTAGATCGTGGTTCGCATACTGTCAAATCTCTGATTTGCACAGCATCTAGCCGATGCTATAACTAGAAGCTTGCGGATAGCTATAACGTCTAAGCGTCGGACACGAGCCGATATATAATATTTGATTTACATTAGCATTATTTAATGCTTAGATTGATACATCATGGCAAAGAGAACGAATAAATCCGCAAAAAGTATATTCAAAATTCATAAACACATCTCTGCGATTACTGTAATTTTCGTAATTATTACGGTTACCATATGCGCCCATATAATACCTAGGGTGGCTGAAAATATACGAAAAGACAGGGCAGTATCGATATTAGATAGCCTAAAACTTGACGATCAAAAATATACTCAGGAATTCAGCAATATCGATGGCGAAAATAATCGCTTTGATTTTTCAAGCGGCGATCCATATTTTAGGACTTATATCAGGGGTGCCGACGTTGATGAAACCGTAGCCGAACTTAAAAAAGCAGTTGCTGGAACGGATTTCAAAATATATAAAACATACGATGATAGTTCATTCGTATATAAATCATCCAAAAATGAATTACTACAAATATCCGTATCAAGTATGGCTTACCAGGAGGACTTTTATAATAAATTCTACATGGGGCTATCTACGGATGACATTACGGCCAGCACTAACGCCGGGCCTTCTAACGTCTCGATACATGTTTATCTAGAAGGCGATAGCGATTAGCGCATTAAAATAATTATCTGATATATTTCTCGTGGGCAGCAAGGACTATTGATAGTTGTGCAGTTTTATGTTACAAGTATATTGACTTTTGTGCGTAATTATTTTACACAAAAAGTTCGTTAAAATCATCATATTGAGAGGAGTGGTATATGTGGGCCATATTGAGGATTACTATCGCAATTTTGAGTTAGAACAGACCCTTCGTCATGGAAAAGCAAGAGTAGATGAGCACAATCGTAACGTTGATATCATCAAAGAAGTTATCGCCGAGATCCTAAACGCAACCAAAAGCAGGTTGCCCGACATGCATCATTGGACTGTCATCGAAGCAGATCCTTCAAGAGAAAAAACACAAATTGGCTGGATCATCGAAAGTCGTCACGACGGTTACTACGAGAGACATCTGTGTGTCCTATCAGACGGAAGAATATGCGAGAATGTTCGAAACGCTGGTATCCTAAATATCAATTTTATTGAACTGGAGCATACTAAGAGTAGTCCATCCAGTACCCATGAATCACTACGGAATCGGG
>JAXDCN010000057.1:0-40874 GCA_034677945.1 Saccharimonadales bacterium (SeqCode) | reverse complement strand
AAATGATAAAGTCCCTATTGCAAAAAGGGATGCAAACGGATATAATAATTTGAGTTAGCGTATGTTTTTCGCCGTGCGGCGAATTAACCTCTGGCGGTTGGTTATAAAAAGCAAATCGTGGAGGTATTTTTTATAGCCTAAAATACAACAATTTACCACTGGACGAGCAGCGAGGCGGGTGGTACGATATATTGAGTTTTCGGACTTGAACGCAGATAAAATTACATCGCATAAGCGTGATGTAGCGAAATTTGCGCTCAAGTAAATTAATCGCCATAAGGCGAATTTATGAGACGCAAGTCGTTTAACAATTTGGATGTAAGAAAATTTTTTAAAGATTGACGGCTTGTAATTGCAATAAATGGTTATTGCCAATTACCAGTTAAGTCGATGCATAAAAAGGTACTCAAGAGCACACAATGGATGCCTAGACGTATATTACCGATGAAGGACGTGGAAGACTGCGAAAAGTCTCGGGGAGCTGTCAACAAGCTTTGATCCGGGAATATCCTAATGGGGAAACCCAATGCGAGTTATGTCGCATTATCTGTCTCTGAACACATAGGAGATTTGACGGGAACCAACTGAACTGAAACATCTTAGTAGGTTGAGGAAGAGAAAATAAATAATGATTCCGGGAGTAGTGGCGAGCGAAACTGGATCAGCCCAAACCTTTTTCATTTTTGCCTGGTAATTTATTACAAGGCAAATAAGTTTTCAGACGAATATGAATAAGGGGTTGTGAGATTAAACAAGACCAGGTCAGAGAACTAAAGTTTACTTTAGCTATCTGACTTGCGATAGCGAACTGAAAATAGCTAGTAAAGTAAGAAAATAGAGTTGTTAGCGGAATAGTTTGAATGACTAACCAGAGGACGTGAAAGTCGTGTATGCGAAAACAACTCTGACTTTATATGTTTTTTCTCGAGTAGGACGGGGCACGAGAAACCCTGTTTGAACCCGGCAGGACCACCTGCCAAGGCTAAATATGATATACGATCGATAGTGAACTAGTACAGTGATGGAAAGGTGAAAAGAACCCCGGGAGGGGAGTGAAATAGATCCTGAAATTGTGTGCTTACAAGGAGTCGGAGCCTGTATTTATACGGGTGACGGCGTGCTTTTTGTAGAACGATCCAGCGAGTTAATTTCAAGTGCAAGGTTAAGTCAAGTGACGGAGCCACAGTGAAAGCGAGCCTGAATAGGGCGAATAAGTACTTGGGATTAGACCCGAAACCGGGTGACCTAACCATGGGCAGGCTGAAGCGACAGTAACATGTCGTGAAGGGCCGAACCGCCGCAAGCAGCAAATTGCTCGGATGACCTGTGGTTAGAGGTGAAATGCCAATCGAACTCGGAGATAGCTGGTTCTCCTCGAAATAGCTTTAGGGCTAGCGTTATGTTAATGACTGGCGGGGGTAGAGCTCTGTAAAGGACTGAGGCCCGCAAGGGTACTTACCCTTAACAAACTACGAATACCGTACAGTTGTATCATAGCAGTCAGAACGTCGGGGCTAAGCTCGGCGCTCAAAAGGGAAACAGCCCAGACCATCGTCTAAGGTCCCTAAATATATACTAAGTGGGAAACAAGGTGAAATTTCTTAAACAGCTAGGATGTTGGCTTAGAAGCAGCCATTCATTTAAAGAGTGCGTAACAGCTCACTAGTCAAGAGATTTTGCGTGGAAAATGTAACGGGGCTAAGTATATTACCGAAGACATGGATGTCCGCCATTAGGCGGGCGTGGTAGAGGAGCGTTCCTATCAGCGGTGAAGCTCAACTGGAAAGTTGGGTGGAGCGTTAGGAAGTGAGAATGCTGGAATGAGTAACCATAAGACAGGTGAGAATCCTGTCGGCCGTAAGAGCAAGGTTTCCTGAGCCATGGTAATCATCTCAGGGTTAGTCGGGCCTAAGCCGAGGCGCATAGCGTAGGCGATGGACATCAGGTTAATATTCCTGAACCGGTTATAATTTGCACACTGTTCACGGTGAGATAGTCGAAGCGGATTCATGGTATATATCCGTCCAACCTAGTGGGAACACGAAGGGAGTGAAAGTTATTCTTCGGAGTGACGATTTCGGCGAAAGCGCTGGCTAGAAAAGCAGGTGTGCGTGTGGTTATATCCGCCCGTACCGCAAACCAACACAGGTGCTCGAGTCGAGTAGACTCAGGCTTACGAGAGAACCTTCGCTAAGGAACTCGGCAATATAGCGACCGTAACTTCGGAATAAGGTCTGCCCCCACATCAGATGATGTGAGCCGCGTTCAACTAACTTAGTGATAGGTGGTTAGAATGAATAATTGAGTACGCAGGCATTTTAGAAATAGAATGTTTGCGTCAAAACCTTTTTAAACCATTTTTTTACTGAGATAGACAAAACATAATTTATGTATGTTCTTTGAACGCGAACCTTTCGCATCTTATGATGTGGGGGCCGCAGCAAAAGAGCCCACGGAACTGTTTACCAAAAACACAGGTCTCTGCTAATTCGAAAGAAGATGTATAGGGGCTGACTCCTGCCCAGTGCCGGAAGGTTAAGGGGAACGCTTTACGGTGTGAACTGAAGCCCCGGTGAACGGCGGCGGTAACTATAACCGTCCTAAGGTAGCGAAATTCCTTGTCAGGTAAGTTCTGACCCGCACGAATGGAGTAATCATGTGGGCACTGTCTCAGCGAAGGACTCGGTGAAAGTGCATTGGCGGTAAAGATGCCGTCTGTCCGTACCAGGACGAAAAGACCCCATGGAGCTTTACTACAGCTTTACATTGATCTGGGTTACAACATGTGTAGGATAGGTGGGAGCCTATGAAGCGGATACGCTAGTATTCGTGGAGGCGCCAAGTGAAATACCACCCTTGTTGTGGCTTTGATCTCACCGTTACCATTATCTGGTAACGGGACCGTGTATGGTGGGTAGTTTAACTGGGGCGGTTGCCTCCTAAAGAGTAGCGGAGGCGTTCAAAGGTTGGCTAACTTCGTATGGAAATCGAAGTGATAGTGTATGCGCACAAGCCAGCTTGACTGTGAGGGGTACATCCCAAACAGATACGAAAGTAGGAGCAAGTGATCCGCTGTACGTACATTTATGTACATGAATGTGGGATCGACAGCGCACACGGATAAAAGTTACCCTGGGGATAACAGGCTTATCGCGCCCAATAGTTCACATAGACGGCGCGGTTTGGCACCTCGATGTCGGCTCATCATATCCTGGAGGGGGAGCACCTTCCAAGGGTTCGGCTGTTCGCCGATTAAAATGGTACGCGAGCTGGGTTCAGAACGTCGTGAGACAGTTCGGTTTATATCCGGTACGGACGTTAGGAAATTTGAGAAGATCTACCCTTAGTACGAGAGGACCGGGGCGGACAAACCTCTGGTGTATCGATTGTGGCCACCTGCCGCATTGTCGAGTAGCTACGTTTGGAATAGATAAGCGCTGAAAGCATATTAAGCGCGAAACTAACTTCAAGATAAGATTTCCCTATGAGGACACTGAAAGAATATCAGTTTGATAGGCGCAAGGTGCAAGCATGGCAACATGTTAAGCTGAAGCGTACTAATAGTCCCATCGCCTTTTTATGTCCTTGTTAACGATGTTAATCTTGTATTAACAGAGTTAATAAGGTAGGCTTAACTGGTAATTGGTGATAATCACCAATTACACACAGTCAATTTTAAAGAAAATTTGTTACATTCGAATATGAACCGTGTCCAAAATGTTTTGGACATCGAAATAAGGTTTTTAAAGCCCACCCGCGATGACTTTTATGTATCGGCGAAAGCGCTTTAGGCCTTACTTCGGTGCCCATGGCGCTGGGGAAATACCTGTTCTCATTCCGAACACAGAAGTCAAGCTCAGCAGCGGCGATTATACTGCCGAAAGCGGGAAACTAGCACGGTGCCGAATTATAAAAAGACCATCCGAATAGGGTGGTCTTTTTCTTTATCATATATAATTTCGATTTACGTTAGCCGTGATAGTTTCCCGCGGGGAACGATGGGGTCACCAAGGAAAATGTATTTTTCCTTGGGGTGTCTTCACGGTGCCGAATTATATAAAAGCTCTCCGAATAGGGAATAGGGGGAGTTTATATTTTTGACAAATTACGCCAAATATGATAGGATTAGACCAAAGCTAATAAAAAACAAAAAGGAACCTAAATGTCAGAAAATTCGACTCAAAAGTATGAAAATTTTTGGGAAGGGCACAATCGCTTTCATCAGGATATGCTAGATCAAGGCGGTCTGTCCCCTGACTTAGAAGAGTACCATTCCGCCAAAGCCCAGGAAACCAGGGCTTTAGCTGAAAAAGAGACGGAGAATGACTTATTCCGCAGATTAGGTTTTAGCGCCGTTAAAATAACTGGCGGCGTATTATCAAGTAATGCCGAAGACTCGCATCTGATAGGGGAAACAAAATCCAAAGAAGAATTAATTACGGATATTAATGCTGCTAGGGAAAGACTTGAAGATATGCATATGCAAGGCAGAATAGATGGCGATGAATATCGTTATCTAAGTAAAGCGCTCGGCGGCGTATTGCCGAAGTATTTGGATGAACAATAGGCTATGAATCACACGATTGCTCCGGAAATATACTACCGAACGCCCAGAAAGATTGACTGGGGTAACTGGCACGCCGCGCATAGGGAAATAGGCCAAAAAGGCGAAGAGCTTGTCGTTGATCTAGAGAAGAACTATCTTAATATAATGAAATCGGAAAAATTGGCGGATTCGATAAGTCATCGAGGTGATTGGCATGGCTATGATATCCTTTCGTTTTTCCCAGACGGTCGCGAAAAATATATAGATGTCAAGACGACGGTCAAAGATATTGATGAACCGTATCTTCTTTCAAGGAACGAGCTGATATTTCTTGCAAATAACAGGAATAATGCATTTATCTACAGGGTTTCTATCCGTGATAGAGAATTTCCAAGATTGAAAGTCTATACTTTCTCTGAGGTTATGGAATCACAAATTCTTCCGACCCAATACAAAGTGCAGTCGCAATTACAGGCCGCATAGTTTTGTATTTATGATCTTGCCATCGTCCAGAGGGCGGTTCTGTTGCGCGAGAATTCTGAATTTGTCGAGCTGGAAAGCTCGATTAATACGCTCGTCAGGCCGCACCGTTCCCTTATCCAGTCGTCGTAGGTGCCGGTGATCGGGTAGCTGAAAGCGCCTGAAACTCCCGTCATATTTCGATAACCTGTTAACTTGGAATAGGTGTTGGCCAAAGCGGCCGAGTCGCCGTATTGATTGCCGATGGCATAGCTAGCCGAGCTATGAAATGACATCGTCAGCCGCGGTTGTAATGATATCGTAAGGGCGGCTATGGCTTGGGTTTCAGGCTCGGACATTGCGCTAGCACCGCCCCCGCCGGGCAACGGTTGATTGGTTATCGAATAAATATCGGATTGCCAGTCGTCGGTTTGAAAGTTTCGATTCAGGTCGATGCCGCCAGAATTATAACGCCTGCCATACGCGATGCCGTCCGGGTTAATAACCGGTACGACGACAATTTTTCTAGTTGACGGGATGCTGCGCGCGTTTATTTCTAGTTCGTTAATCCAAGCTTCCATCAGATATTTACTGCTAAATTCGTTGCCATGAATAGCGCCGGTATATAGCACTGTTTGGCTGCCGCTGCCAAAATTGTAGGCTAGAATTGACCGCCCTTCTCTTGAGTGACCGATGGTCGAAACGGTGTGGCATATCGTGCGCGTCGAATACGACCATGAGTCTGTCTGGGCGATATCGTAAATACTTTTTAACCCAGGCTTTACGCGAATTGCGATGTCGCTGCAGAAAGGGGCGTTGCTGTAGCTGATCATTACCTGATTGCCGCTTTTTGAAATAGCCGCCGATACGCCGCTAACGCTGACATAACTAGTGATAGCTTGGCTATTCGACAACTGTTGGTCGAATGTTAGCACGATGGTTTTTGACTGCGCGACGCCGTAAGAGCCGACATTCACGCTTGTAATGCTTGGCCCTCCCGAGACACTGAAGTCTAATTCATAAGGCTCTAATAAAGTGCTGCCGTCTTTGGCTTCCAGATTGTCTATCGTGAACCGATAGCTGGACTCTCTGTCCAGATCGTTTTCAATGGACAAACTAATCCGCTTGTCGTCAATGGTGGCCTCTGTAGTGATGGTAATATTCTGACCGTTGTTAATTTTTTCAAATTTAACGACCGCTTTTTGGACGTCTTTACTAAAATCGAACGTAAATGTTTTTGGCTTGTCATAGATAATTTGACCCTGGCTGATTGATGACCCGACCACGGCCGTAGGGTCGAGCGTGGCTACCGATCCATTGAAAATAGTTGCAAACACTTGGTTATTAAAGCTGCGGATTAATTTTATGGCGTAACTTTCACCTTGGATCAGCCCAAGCGAAGAGATGTTACAGTAAATCGCCGAACCCTTGGACGGGCAGTCGGTCGTCTTGTCATCCGCCTGCAACTGGTAATCAAACACTTTGTCTTCGTCGCTAAGCTCGATTTTAAGCGGTTTTTGGGTCGAAATCGGTTCGGATAGCGGCTTTGAATCCAATGTAGGCGGTTCGGGAACGTCAATCGTATATATTTTTGACGTCAAAAGGCTGCCAAAAAATGCAGAATTTAGTCTAACGGAACCGACAGAAGGCGCTTTTCGGGCAGAAAAGCATGTTTGCGTAGAAAAAAGCCGTATTTTGCCGAATTTTATAAAATCGCTAGTTTTTACCTCAAAATCCGAGCTATCGTTCGTTATTTTGATTAACCCTGGCAAATAGGAAATTTGGCTGATGCAGGTCTGGCCACCGTAAGAGAATTGGACCGATGTTTCCTGATTAAGAGCTAACCCGCCGATAATAAGCAAAACAAATGCAAATAAAACCGGCGCCATTATCCGGATGGGTAATCTGGGTATTTTTGTTATTTGTGATGCCATGTTTGTTTTTTAATGCATCACTGTAATTTTAGCATAAAATGGCCGCACAAGCAGTATATTACAGATTATACAAGCCGATTTTATATGGATACTTTTGCGACATTAGGGAAAAAGAACTAATTGATATGCAAAGACAATCAAAAACGACCAATCTCGCAGATGTGGTCGTTTTATTAGTTCGAATCTATTTTGGATTCAAACAGGTGCATATCTATAATATAGCACGTGCAGTATAAATGCAACAGTATAAATAACATAAAAAAGTCCTTATGTATATGTTGACATAAAGCATAAGCTGTGGTATTATAAAAACGTACACATATCATGTGTGAGGTATAAATGAGGGTTTTCATGTCTATTTCGCCGCACGGCGAAGGCGTGGAAATCTTTTAAATTAAGAGGAGAAATAATTCCATGGCAGGAACAAAAGTAGGCGGACAGAAAGCCGCTGCAAAAAACTTAGCTCGCGATCCTTTGTTTTACGCAAAGATCGGCGCCAAAGGTGGCCGCAATGGTAACACTGGTGGTTTCGCTGCTAACCCACAGCTGGCACGCATTGCCGGCGCTAAGGGTGGCCGCATCAGCCGCCGCAAAAAAGCTGTTGTAACAAACGAAGCTTAATTAATAGCGGCTTGAATGAAAAACGCACGGATTTCCGTGCGTTTTTCGTTATGTCTGAATATTATAGCGCCTAAGAGCACACATTTTTGCCTCATTAACCTGCCATTTGTGGCTGCAAGCTGGGCATGAATAAATTTTTTCTTTGATTTGAAGGCCGGTGGCCTGGCATTTTGGGCAAGTGCTGCGTGAATGCATCCAATCACGATAGCTATCAAGATTAGCTTGGATAATGTCGTCAGTAACGGCTATGCCGTATACGGAGGCCAGTTCGATGGTTTTATCCCAGGCCTGGCGCTCCATGGTAATCAGTTGGATGTCGCTGCTATAGTTGTTGTGGTTTAAGAGGGCATGAGACAGTTCGTGGAGTAAAAAAATCGGCTGGGCATTGACCTTATCGCCGTAGTAAATAGTGTTTTCGGATGACGACCATAAAAAGTCATCGCCTTTGGCGAACGAAAATTGGGGGTAATCGGCTTTAAGTCGTGATAGTAATGTCTTTGTCGAGGGCATAGTAATAGCATCCATAGATGACGGCTTGTTCGGGATATTTTGCCTGAACGAACGGAGGGCAGGGAATCATCGGCGGTAATTTTTCTTTCAGGATTCTTTGTAACTGGCCAGAGTATTTGTTAAAGTAAGTGCCTATACTGCCGCCGATGATGATTATATCCGGTTGCAGGGTAGGTATTAGAACCAAAAAACCGCGGCTGATACGATCGGCGATTTGGTCCCAGGTTTGTTCGTCGGTTATGTCGCGGGCGAATCGGCCGAACGTGCTATGAATGGCTTTGCCGGATGCAAAACTTTCCCATTCGCGCAGTTCACCCTCGAATTCGATCAGTGCATGTCCGGCTTCGCTGTTGCGAAGAGCTTGGTCTATATGTCCTTCGGATATGATTCCTGAACCTATCCCCGTCTTGATTGCGATGTAAAGAGCCTGGGAGGGGATTGTTTCGAGCATTCTGGTCTCGCCTAAACCAGCCAGTTTGGCATCGTTCTCGATGAAAATAGGCACTTTGCCAACCACGCCGGACAGTGCCGATTTAGCGTCGAACATTTTCCATGGAAGATTACCGCACCATTGAACGACGCCTTTTTCGATGACGCCTGGGATTGCCGCGATTACGGCTTCGATTTGGCTGCTGTCAAAATTGTCTGAAATTACAGACCTAAGCTGCCTGATGTATTCTGTCGTATCGTGTGGGGTCTCGAACTTGATTTGCGGGCCGATATTGCCGTTGACGTCGAAACTAGTGACAAGCGTCTTGGTCCCACCCGTGTCAATCGCTATTATCATGAAATCAATTTTACCACAGTATGCAATTTTAACCTTAATACTCTAACCACTGGTGACGTCCGGCGGGGTAGCGGCCGAGGAAGTTCTGAAGTTAAAATTCAATAACATTACATTGCATTTTTGTCGCAACAGATGCATAATAAGTCTATAGCGTAAACAGAGGTGATAAATGGGATCTAAAAAACGAACTAAACAGGGTGGTTCGGTTGTATCTTATATAATCGTGGGGTTAATCTTGGCAGCCGGGCTTGTCGGCGGCGTCTATTATCTAAAACAGCACGGTGACCAGGTTCGCCGCGAGCAAGCGATTGCCGCTGCTAACAAGCAGCAGCAGGCTAGCCAATCGACGAATCAGCCGTCGGGAACCGGCACATCAGGCGGAACGACGACGGGTTCTGGCGGCGGTTCGACGTCGACGGGCACAGGCACTTCGACCGGCGGGATGCCGACGACGGGTCCGGAATCAATCATTTTTGAATCGATCAGCGTCTATATGTTGACTGTGGCGGCCGTAAGCTATGCGACGTCGCGACGCGACCTGAAGCGTTATCTTTGACTTATACCTCTATCTGAGGTACAATATAGATTGATTTGGGGTTACATTTTTAAGGTGTGCCCCAAAAAATATTAAATTTAAGGAAGGAGTCTTAAATAAGACTTATGGCAACAAAAGCCACAACAATGGATGAATTGCTCGCTGCCGAAGGTGACAGTGTCAAGCAATTAACGCAAGGTGAATCAGTAATCGGAAAAGTTCTATCTATCCGCAAACACGAAGTATTAGTCGATTTGGGGGCGCAAGGTATCGGATTGGTCCCGCGACGTGAGGTAGGTTTTTATCGAAATCTTGAAATCGGTGATGAAGTAGCAGCCAGTATCGTTGATACCGAGCTTGATAACGGTTATTCGTTATTGTCGCTCCGCAAAGCGGCTAAGGATCGCGGCTGGGACGAGGTTCTTGCCAAGATGGAATCGGGTGAAATCATTGAAGTTTCGCCGTACGACGCTAACCGCGGCGGTTTATTGGTAGAATATGACGGAGTTCGAGGCTTCTTGCCGGTATCTCAATTATCGGCCGAACATTACCCAAGGGTTGGCGGCAGTGACAAGGACGAAATTTTGCAACGTTTGAACGCGCTGATCGGCAAAAAACTGACTGTCCGTATTTTGGACTGCGATCGCAAAGCAAACAAACTAATCTTTAGTGAAAAGGAAGCAATCAAAGACGGCTTGGCTGAACGGTTTGAAAAACTGGCAATTGGCGGTATCGTCAAGGGCGTGGTAACCGGCGTAGTCGACTTCGGTGTTTTCGTTAACGTCGAGGGTATCGAAGGCCTGGTGCATATCAGCGAAATCAGCTGGGAGCGCGTCAATAATCCGGCTGACTACGTAAAAGTAGGCGAAACTATCGATGCCAAGATTATCGCTATCGACAAGGACCGCCTAAGCCTGAGTATTAAACAATTGACCGAAGACCCATGGATGACTGAAGTCGATCAGTTCAAGGTCGGCGACAAAGTCGAAGGTACCGTCACTCGAATCACGCCGTTCGGCGCGTTCGTACAAATCAGCCCGGCTGTCGAGGCTTTGGTGCATGTCAGTGAACTTGGTGAGGGCGGCGATGCCGACCCGGAAAAGGTCTTTACCTTGAACGAACGAAAAGAATTCGTAGTTTTGGATATCGAAAAGGACAATCGCAAGATTTCGCTTAGTTTACCTGGCAAAAAGTCCAAGAAGTAACCTAAATATTTAGCCCTCAAAGGGCGGAAAGGAGCTAAAGATATGGCCGAGAAAGTCATAACTATTGCCGATTCGATTACAGTAGGCGAACTGGCCGAAAAGCTCAATCTGCCCGTCACGAAATTAATCGGCGAGTTGTTCAAAAATGGCATCGTCGCTACGATTAATCAACGTATCGACTTTGAAACAGCCACCATTATCGTTGAAGAACTGGGCATTTCGGATGTCGAACTTGAAAGAAGGGCTGCGACGGTTTTAACTGAACGCAAGGTCCACGAATTGTCGGATTCGGCCGTTTCCAGGCCGCCAATCGTGGCGGTGATGGGTCATGTCGATCATGGCAAGACTACTTTGCTGGATGCGATTTTGAAAACCAAGGTCGCCGAAGGTGAAGCCGGCGGCATAACGCAGTATATCAGTGCCTATCAAACCGTTCATGACGGACGCACTATCACGTTGCTGGATACGCCAGGCCACGAAGCTTTTGCGTCCTTACGCCAACACGGCGCGGCTTTGACCGACGTCGTGATTATCGTGGTTGCCGCCGATGACGGCGTAAAGCCTCAGACGGTCGAAGCGATTAAATTTGCCAAATCAGCCAATGCGAAAATCGTCGTGGCTATTAACAAAATTGACCGCCCGGGCGCCGATCCGGCCCGCGTCAAAGCCCAACTGGCGACCGATCACGGTCTGAATCCTGAAGAATGGGGCGGCGATACGGTCATGGTTGATGTCAGCGCCAAAACTGGTCAGAACATCGACAAATTACTAGCCATGGTTCTGTTAGTTGCCGACCTAGAGGGTTTGAAGGCCGATACCGACACGCCTGCTGAAGGCTTGGTTATCGAATCGCATATGGAAGTCGGCCGCGGACCGGTCGTCGGACTGTTGGTTCAACAGGGCGTATTAAGGCCGGGCCATTTCTTGGTTTCAGGGACGGCTTATGGCAAGGTCAGGACACTGCTTGATTTTGCCGGCAAAGCCATCAAAAGCGCCGGTCCTTCGACGCCGGTAACCGTTACGGGATTCAAAGAATTGCCGCGATTCGGCGATGATTTTTTGGTAGTCAATAATGAAAAGCAAGCCCGTCAACAAGCGACGGTTGCCCGTATCGAACAGGAAAAGAATGCTGCCAGCACCAACATCACCGGTTCGGATTTGCTGAAAATGATGAATCAACAGCGTGAATCCCAGGATTTGAACGTCATTGTCAAAGCCGACGTCCAAGGATCGCTGACGTCGGTCGTGAATAATTTGCGGATAATCGATACACAGGGTGAAATTGCCTTGCATATCATCGGCAGCGGTGTCGGTGATATCAACGAAAGTGACATCAGATTAGCGGCCGACAAGAATACGATCGTCTATGGATTTAACGTCGGCATGTCCAACACGGTCAAACAACTGGCTCTGCGAAACAAAGTTCAGGTCAGGATATTCAATGTTATTTACAAGCTGCTTGACGACGCGCGCACCTCGATGGAGGAAATCCTTGCCCCTGAGGTCGTCGAGACCGAAGTCGGTGCTATGACGATCAAAGGCGTCTTTAGGACGCTCAAAGACGAAGTTATCGCCGGCGGTGAAGTTACTAAGGGCAAAGTCATGCCGGGACTGCTCGCCAGGGTCAAGCGAGGTAAAGAACAGATCGCTGAAGTAAAAGTAACCAGCGTCCAGCGCCAGCAGCAAGAAGCCAAGGAAGTCTTTGAAGGCGAAATGTGCGGGCTTAGCCTAAAAACCACCAAAAAATTGATTATTGAAGAGGGCGACAAACTTGAGCTATTTACTCGCGAGCTTGTAAAGCGTACTCTAAAATAAGTAAAAGATAAAGGGGGATAGCCGTAATGTTTCAACTAGATGATAAATTTTTAGAAGATATCGGACTGGCCGATTTGCCGGAAGAGCAAAAAAAACCTTTTCTGCAGCATATTTATGACGAATTAGAGCTGCGGGTAGGTACGAAGCTGTCGGACGGCATGAGCGACGAACAACTCGAGGAGTTTGAATCGATTATTGACCGCAAAGACGAAAACATTAATTCGTGGTTAGCGAAAAACTCGCCCGATTATCATAATGACGAAATGTTCATCAAATTGAAGGACTCGGCTGGTCTTGATGTGAATGACCCGGCCCTAAAGGCGGAATACGCCGCTACTAAGTGGTTGGAAGTTAACCGGCCTGACTATAAGAATGTCGTCGCCGGCGTACTTGATGAGTTGAAGCAGGAAATCACCGGCAACCGCGACGCGATTTTAGGTGATTCGTAGGTTTCATAAATAACCGTTTAGAAAAGCTTTGGCTGACATAGTACGCCCGCTTGGGGCGACCAGCTCGTCGATTGATAGATACACGTTGTCTTGGCACAAGATGTCGAGTGGAGTCTTTTGCTCATTTGACACGTGGGCTTTGGTAATTATGACGGTGTGGTCGCCAATCGCGATCTTCGTTTTTGGATAACCTAAGTGGGCGCGGACAAGCCGTTCGGCTTTCGCGGCCGAGACTTCTTCCGGTTTCAGCCAGGCGTCTTCTTTGGTAAATAATTTACAGTAAACTGCCTTGCTGTCATCTTGCGCAAGCGGTTGCAGCGAACCGTCGATGATGGACGGAAGCATATCGATTAGTGCTTTAGTACCTAGCGTGAAAAGAGTCTCGTATAATTCGGGGCGAGTTTCTTTGCCTGAGAGTCCATAATTCACCTGTCCATATACAGGTCCGTCGTCCATCCCGACCGCCAGTTTCATGATAGAAACACCGGTCTGCCGGTCACCGTTTTCGATGGCAGATTCGATTGGTGACGGTCCGCGATATAAGGGTAAAAGCGACGGGTGAATGTTGATTATACCGGGATCGAACAAATTAATAGTTGATTCGGGTATGATTTTACCAAAACTCGCCAGTACGCCAATAACGTCGGGACCGATGGTTTTGATACCGTCATTGATATCCGATATTTTAATCGGTTGCCAGACGGCTATTTTGCGGTCGATAGCGAATTTCTTGACGCTGGGAGGCGTCATTACCTGGCCGCGGCCGCTTTTGCTGTCCGGTTTGGTGACGACGGCTGCAACATCAAAACCGGCCTCAACCAAGCCTTGAAGTGCGATTAAACTGGAATCATCAGTCCCAAAGAATACGATCGTCTTTGACATACTTTTCATAATCCAACGGTTGCAGTTCGCCTTGTTCATCGAGCGTAAAGAAAGCGTCTTTTTTATCTTTGATGTGATCGATAAAGACAATGCCGTTCACGTGGTCGATTTCGTGCTGAATGGTACGGGCTAGGAAGCCGTCGGCTTTGAAGCGAACCTGATTGCCGTCGATATCCATGGCTTTGATGCGGACTTTGGTGTGGCGCGGCACTTTACCGTAGACGTTAGGGACGCTCAG
The DNA here is from genome assembly GCA_034677945.1 of Saccharimonadales bacterium (SeqCode). Taxonomy (GTDB): domain Bacteria; phylum Patescibacteriota; class Saccharimonadia; order Saccharimonadales; family Saccharimonadaceae; genus UBA1547. Next base: position 26,893 of record JAXDCN010000057.1, on the reverse strand, counting down.
GCAGCCTTCGAAATCCTCGGCAATTTCGCCCTCTAACTTGACTATTTCCGGGTTGATTAGAGCAGTGAACTCACGGACGGTTTTGTCTTCGAAGTCGCTGCGGATAATCACTACTCGATCCATACGGCCTATTTGCGGCGCCGCCAGGGCAGCGCTGATTTCGTGCGGCCTTGAATCTTCCCAGTCGAGTGCCACGGCTGTCATGTTTTCGACCAGCTTGATTATGTCAGGCGTTATCGTTTGTACTTTCGCGGATTTCTGACGCAAACGTTGATCAGGCAGGGTAATTATATCTTCTTTTTTCATTATTAATCCTCATGGCGCAAATGATTGCGATACGTTCATTATATCAGATAAAGGCGTAACTAAAGCAGACTCGTCGGGTCAAGCTCGAACTGCCAATGGGCTGGAGGAATAAATTGGATTGCATCAATTAAGTATTCACGTTTTGGACTCTTTAAAACTAACTGCCAGCGGTATGTGCCGTGCTGGCGCTCGTAAAAAGCCGGAGTCGGCCCTAAAACCTGAACATCCTTACTGGTCTTAGCACGGAGTTCTTTAGCTAATTTCTGAGCATTCTTAATAGCTACAGCTTCGGTCTTGTATACACAGGTAAGCTTCAAAAGGTGACAAAAAGGCGGAAACAAGCCGCGCTGACGCTCTGTTAGGGCATTGGCATAAAACGACTCGTAATCCTGAGCCAAGCCGCTCGATATGCTGGTATGTGTCGGCCGATATGATTGGACGATGACGTAGGTTTGATGCTCGTTTCGCCCGACTCGTCCGACGACTTGGGCGAGCAGTTGGAAAGTTCTCTCGTCAGTGCCGTAATCGGGCAACGCCAGACCCGCGTCAGCCTGGATGACACCAACCATTCTTAGGTGAGGCAGATCCAGACCTTTGGCAATTACTTGCGTGCCGATTGCGATATCGATCGCACCGCTATACAAGTCATCGTAACGGGCATTGACGGCTTCGTCGTTAGCATTGTCGGCGTCAAATCTGGCGATGTTGCAATTAGGGAAAAGTTTATGCAACTCAGTTTCGATCAGTTTCGTCCCGATGCCCTTATGAATGATGCCGGTACTGCCGCATACCGGGCACGAGGTAGGTACGTCAGCGCTGTAACCGCAAATGTGACAATAAAGACGATGATGGTCGCTATGAAGAGTCAGCGGCAGGAAGCAATTCGGGCATTCAGCCGTCCAACCGCATTTTTCGCACAATGTCGTGCTGGTACTGCCGCGGCGGTTATGAAAAATCAGTACCTGACCACCGTTTTTTAAAGTATCCGCGATACGTTCGATCAATTGTTTTGATAAGAAACGATGTCCGTTGAAATTGGCACGCTTCTTCATATCGACTACCGTAATTTGCGGTAGCAAGCTATTACTGCGGGCAAGTTTAGTCAATCTAAGTATCGGGCGGTTTGAGGATTTTTCGGCTAGATAGCGGTCGACGATATTTGGGGTTGCGCTGCCAAGGATGACCTTGGCTTTATGAAAACGTCCTAACATCGCGGCGGCCCGCAAGGCCGAGTATTTTGGGTTTTGTTCTTGCTTGTAACTTGGCTCGTGGGCCTCGTCGACGATTATCGCGCCGACATTTTTTAATGGCGCGAACAAGGCCGAACGCGGACCGATTACTATTCGCGGCCGATTACTTTCAAGTGCTTCGTTCCATATTTGATGACGGGCGGACTCCGTCATCCTAGAGTGGGTGACAAGCAGATCGTCAAAATGATGTGAAAATTCTGAGATTAATTGCGCGGTAAGTGATATTTCCGGGACTAGTAAGATTACTGACCGGTTAGATTTTATTGCCTGCTTGGCGACTTCGATGTATATTTCTGTCTTGCCGGAACCGGTAATGCCCTGCAGCAGAAAAGTGCCTGTTTCGAATTTTGCCAGTGTGTCCAGTGCTGCACGCTGTTGCTTATTGAATACAATATTTGTTCGGTCTCGTTTTGTGATTTCTGGCTGTTCAATTGACGTTCGTCGTGTTTTTTGAATGCCCCTAGGTAACATCGTCTGTAGAACGACAGCTAATGGGGTGACATAATACTTTGAAATCCATAACGCCAAATCAACAAGTTGTTTAGGCAGCGGGATTTTCCCGATTATCGAGATGACGTCTTTGGTTGGATACGATGGTTTTGAGGTTTGGCGCAACACGACCCCGATCATCTTTTTTTTGCCGACTTCAATTTGTACGATCTGTCCGGTTGATAGCGGCTTATCGTATGAATACGTGAAAAATGCGCTTCCCGAGCGGATGATTCGATTGGGCGCCACCTCGTAGTAGTGCATACCTATAAGTATAACTGATAGGCGGCGGGTAATTTAAGAAGTTTTGCCTAAGCGAGTAATTAACTGCTAAACTAAGCATATGTATTTTGAAAGTCGAGAACAAGCCGGACAGCTGTTGGCTGCCAAGCTTATTGATGAGTATCGTTACGAAGATTGCGCCGTGGTCGCGCTAAGTGACGGTGCCGTGCTGGTCGGCGAGCAGATCGCACTGGCTCTGCACTGCTTGTTGACTATGTTGTTGATTGAAAATATCGATGTGCCGGGTGAGGGGATCAGTTTTGGCGGCGTTTCGGAAAACGGCAATTTTACATATAATGGTATGTTTTCGGCAGGCGAGATTGAGGAATATACTACCGAATTCCATGGCTACTTAGAGGAAAAGAAACGCGAAGCCTTTGGGAAAATCAATCAGTTGTTAGGTGATGGCGGGTTGATCGACAACGATATGCTGCGCGACCGGGTAGTGATTCTGGTGGCCGACGGTTTGGACACCGGCGCATCGCTGGACGTGGCTATCGATTTTTTGAAACCCATCAGAATCAAGCGTCTGGTTCTGGCTACGCCGGTTTCTTCGGTGCAGGCCGTCGACAAGGCCCACGTCATGGCCGACGAACTGCATATTTTGGACGTTAAAGATAATTTCATGGGCACTGACCACTATTACGACCATAACGATATTCCTTCGCATGAAGATACGGTCAAGAAAATAAACCAAATCGTATTGAATTGGCGGTAAAATAATCCATCAAAAATTATTGCGTAATGTTGTAAGATTGTGCTACGATAGGGATAACGAAGAGGATAGATATAACAACAAGGGAGACTATGTTAGACGTTTTCATTACATCCAGGGTGCGACGCAAGATTGTGGTTGTATATGCCAAGTATCCCGATTTCCGTACCCATGTGCGCGGCCTTGCCAAACTTATCAAAGAAGACCCGGGCAATATCCAGCGCGAACTCAAGCGTTTGGAAAAAGTGGGCTTTTTGATCAGCGAGAAACAGGGCAATACCAAGATCTATTCGACCAACAAGCAATTTCCAATTTTCAAAGAACTCCAGGGTATCGTCATCAAGTCGCAACAACAAGCGGGCAGCCGCCCCAAGCGTCCGTCTTCTGACTTTTAATAATGTCGCTGTTTGATAGAATCTTAGCCGCCAGGGGGATTGACCCGAAGTCAAAGGCGGCATTTTTAGTGCCGGATTATTCACGCACGCATGACCCATTTTTTTTGCCAGATATGGCAGTGGCGGTCGAGCGTCTGGTTAGGGCCCGAAAAGAGCAAGAGAAAATTACGATATACGGTGATTATGATATCGACGGTTTGACTGCCACGGTCGTTTTAGCAGATGCATTGAAGAGTTTCGAGTTCGAACACGTAGACGTATTCATGCCGAACCGTTTCGTAGAGGGATACGGGCTGACGGTCGAAGCAATCGAAAAAATTGCCTCTAGCGGTGCTCAGTTGATAATTACGGTCGATTGCGGCAGTCAAAGCGAAAAGCCAATAGCCAGAGCGAATGAGCTGGGGGTTGATGTTATCGTAACCGATCATCACAGCGTATCGCCGAATCTGCCGCCGGCGATGGCATTAATCAACCCTAAGCGCCTCGATAGTCAGTATCCTTTTGGTGATCTGGCCGGTGTGGGCGTGGCCTTCAAATTAGTACAGGCATTGCAGACAAGGGTTGAGGGCCTGCCGATAGGCCAGGAAAAATGGTTGCTTGACCTGGTCGTCTTGGGGACGGTTTGTGATATCGTGACGCTGACCGGTGAGAATCGGTTGTTCGTCTATTGGGGCTTAAGAGTTCTATCTCAAACCAGACGGCCTGGGTTGAAAGCCCTGATGGCTGTCGCCAAGATCGATCCCAGATTAATCAATGCCCGTTCATTGGGGTTTGGACTGGGGCCGCGGATGAATGCCGCCGGTAGGCTAGAGACAGCTCAGCACGCGCTTGATCTGCTGGTTGCTGACGATTCGATGTTCGCTTTTGATAAAGCACGGCTGTTGGACGAGTTGAATTTAGCTAGGCGAACCGAGCAGTCAAAGATAATCAAAGAGGCGATAGTTCAAGCCGAAAAATATATTGACGATCCAGTACTGGTTCTGAGCGGAGCTAATTGGAACCACGGGGTAGTCGGAATAGTCGCTGCCAAGTTGATGGAAGCATATAAAAAACCGGTATTCGTTTTGCAAGAAATGGGCGATGAATCAAAGGGCTCGGCCCGCAGCTTTGGCGGTTTCAGCGCCGTCGATGCGATTCGGGCTAGCGAGAGCATAATCAAAAGCGGCGGCGGTCATCATATGGCGGCCGGCGTAACGTTGCCGACGAAAAATATCGCTGCTTTTCGACACAGAGTCAATGAATACTACCAAGCCCAGGGTTTGATAAATCAGCAGGCATTGCTGTTACCAAAGGCCGACGCTTTGGCTGATTTAGCAGAAGTCACCGAAGATCTGGTCGATTTGATCGGTCAGCTTGAACCCTTCGGCAACGGTAATCCGCAACCGGTTATAAAAAGTGACAATTTGTTGGTCAAAAACGTCCGTAAAATGGGTGCGGATGCCCAGCATATTAAATTGGAACTGGAAAATCCGTCCGGCCAAGCGATGCAGTTTTTGGCATTCAGCGCGCCGGAACATTTTTTTGTCGAACTTGGCAGCAAGGTCGCGGTTTGGTATCACGCCGATATCAACGAATGGCAAGGGCAGCGTTCGGTCGAAGGCCGGCTGTTGCATTTGGAAGTAATGGATTAGTGCCCGAAAAATTGGTGGTTGCGCATAGTTCGTATCTCTGTTACAATACAGTCCGTATGGTATTAGTAACACGTAAAGACGAACGAGAAGCAAACGAGAACATTATCCGCCGTTTTAACCGCAAAATGCTGCAAAGCGGTGTTTTGGCAGAGGCCAAGGCTTGCATGCGATTTGAAAAACCGATTTCAAAAACCGAGCGCCGCACCAAAGCGATTATTCGCAAGGCGCGCAAAGCTGACAAGTTAGATAAAACTCGCTTGGGACTCCGTTAACAGTGGCTTTAAAAGAGCGCATCGATAACGATCTGAAAGCCGCCTTGTTAGGCGGTGATCGTTTGTCGGCTTTGGTTTTGCGTGGTCTGAAGGCAACGATACTGAATGAAGAAGTTGCTCAAAAAAAGCGCGATGAAGGTTTGGACGATGCGTCAATCGAACAGTTGATTGCGCGCGAAGTTAAAAAACGCAACGAAAGTGCCGTAGTCTATGACGGTGCCGACCGACCGGAATTAGCTGCCGATGAGCGTGCCGAGGCAGAGATTCTAAGCAATTATTTACCCGAACAATTATCCGAAGACGATATCAACGCGGTTATTAACCGCGTGATCGGCGAACTGGGTGTCAGCGGTCCGGCCGCAATGGGCCAAGTTATCGGTGCCGTCAAAAAAGAGCTTGGAAATTCCGCCGACGGCGCAGTGATTGCGAAACTTGTCAAAAACGCTTTAAATTAAAAATAAAAGGAGCATCGCGATGATCATATTTTTTGGCCCTGCCGGCGCCGGCAAAAGCATTCAAGGCCAAATGTTAGCGGCCCGCCAGGGTTGGCGTTGGCTTTCAATGGGGCAGTTATTGCGTGATACGCGCGACCCGGAATTATTCAGGACGATGCAGGAAGGCAAACTCGTTCCGTCCGAGAAAACCTATGAAATTATCGAAAATGCATTAAAAATTGCACCAAACCCCGACAGATTGATATTGGATGGTTTCCCGCGCTCTTTGGACCAGGCTCATTGGCTGGTTGAACATCAACAGGAAAGCGGTCGAAAAATCGGTTTGATTGTCGTACTAGAAGTGCCGCGCAGCGAAATAATGAGCCGTCTGGCAGTTCGCGGTCGGGCCGACGACACGCCGGAGGCGATCGAAGAACGCCTGCGTTATTACCGCCAAGAAATGTATCCGATTTTGGGCTATTTTAACGAACAAGGCATAAACATCGAGCATGTCGACGGATCCGGTACGGTTGGTCAGGTGCACGACAGAGTCATGGAAGTATTAACCGAATGCAAGCTCGTCTAACAGGTGTCCAGCCCGAAAAATCCGTCGCCCAAATCGAAGCTATGCGCCGCGGCGGCAAAATATTGGCCAAAATATTCGAGGGTCTAAAAAAGCACGTTAGCGTCGGTATGAGTGAACTCGAAGCCGAAGCTTGGGTGGAAAAAGAGATTAAAAGATTGGGTGCAAAAGCGACTTATAAAACCGACGAAGTTAATTTTCCGAAAGTGATTTGCATATCGACCAATGACGAAATCGTCCACAGCGTTCCGACGAATTACGTTTTCGAAAAAGGCGACGTCGTCTGTTTTGATCTGGTTATCACTGTCGACGGCATGAAAGTCGATAGCGCGTTTACGATGGTTATCGACGAAGAACCGAAAGGCGTCAAAAAACATCTGTTGAATGTCACCGAACGTAGTCTATATGCCGGCATCGATGCTATTAAAGGGCCGGTCCATGTCGGTGATATCAGTGCCGCTATCGAAAAGGTTCTAAAAGAGGGCAAACTTGGCATAGTCAAAGAATTAGTCGGGCACGGCATCGGCCAAAAGATGCAACAGGCTCCGGAAGTACCGAATTGGGGGCAAAAGGGAAGCGGGCCTTTGTTGGTGCCGGGTGACACGATTGCTATCGAACCGATGGCCACCTTAGGCAGCGGCGAAATCAAAACCGACAGCGACGGCTGGACTATTAGGACGCGCGACGGCAGTCTGTCGGCACACTTCGAACACACGGTCATGATTACCGAAAACGGCGCTGAAATACTCACCAGACTTTAGTTCCTATATCGTCCGTACTTATAGTCGGCCGGCAAGGGCTATTCACCATATTTTACCGTCTACTCAAGAGCACCTTTAATTGTTAGTATTTCGACGGAACGGCCGGAGCCGAGGCACCACAAGCTATGTTTTTTACTAGTCAAAATGTTGCATAAGCGATATAATCTATGGCATGCAAGAATTATCTAGGTATGCGGTCGGAATTGACATCGGTACGACGACTGCCCGTTGCGTAATTGGACATATCGACGGAACGACCGGTGTACCGACTATTGTCGGTGTAGGTTCGGCACCGAACAGCGGCATGCGTAAAGGCACTGTCGTTACTTTGGATGGTCCGGCTCAGGCAATCGATGACGCGCTCGGCGAAGCCGAACGTATGAGCGGTTATCAAGTCGATATTGCAACCATCAGCATCAACGGATCTCACATTCTTAGCACTCACGCGGACGGCATGATAGCGGTCGGCAGTGCTACTCACGAAATTAATTCCGAAGATATCATGCGAATCGAAGAAGTCGCGACTTTAGGAAAAGTCCCGGCTAATCGCGAAATACTTGAGGTCGTTCCGCATGCTTATAAGTTGGATGGCCAAGACAATATTAAAAACCCGACCGGTATGACCGGTACGCGCCTCGAGATAGACGCACTCGTCGTATCGGTACTAGCGCCTCACCTTGCCAATCTGCAAAAAGCGACCGAGATGGCCAAAGTAACGCCTCGTTCAATAATCGTTTCCGGTGTGGCAGCCGCCCGCGCGGTACTAAGCGAACAACAGATTGAAAACGGTGTCGTTTTGATTGATATTGGCGGCGCGACGACCAACGTATCGGTTTACGAAGAAGGTGATTTGCAATATACGGGCGTTATTCCAATCGGCGGTGTTAACATTACGAATGATTTAGCTATCGGGTTAAAGACCGATCCCGAAGTGGCCGAAAAACTGAAAATAGAACACGCCTCGGCCGTGCGCCGCGAAGCCTCGGGTGTCAGTCTGGACGTCGGCGGCAGTATTCATAGCTTCAAGACGTCGGAGATAGACGAAATCGTCGAGGCCCGTTTGGAAGAAATTTTTGAAGCAGTCAATCGCGAACTTATCAGGGCCGGCCGAGCCGGTAAATTGCCGAACGGAGCGGTTTTGACCGGCGGTACTGCTAATCTAAAAGGAATAACCGAATACGCCAAAGAAGCCTTGGGACTGGCGGCCCGCGTGGGCGTGCCTACCGGTTACGGCGGAGTCGCTGATGATATTGACAAGCCGCAATTTGCAACCGTAATCGGCCTGATGCTAGTTGATGCCGATTCTGGCGGCGCGGCAAAACGTAACGCCGATTCAAAAGGCAGGACCGGATTATCAGGCGGATTTGGCAAACTGACTAAAATTTTTGGTCGGTTTCGGACATAGCGTTTTTTTATTCAAGTGATATACTAGATAATAGTAAAAATATTGGAGATGAACAGATATAATGCCTGAGATAACACCAAGCGATATACAAACGTTTGCCAGCATAAAGGTAGTGGGCGTCGGCGGGGCCGGCGGTTCGGCTATCAACCGTATGAAAGATGCCGGTCTTACCGGTGTGCAATTCATCGCGATGAACACCGACGCGCAAGCTTTGCATAACAGCAAAGCAGATGTAAAAATCCATTTAGGAAAGAGTACGACTAGCGGACTAGGCGCAGGCGCTGATCCGACGGTAGGCGAAGCCGCTGCGAATGAAACGCGCGATGAAATTCGCGAGGCTCTTCAAGGCGCTGACATGGCTTTTGTCACTATCGGGGCTGGTGGCGGTACCGGCAGCGGAGCCGGTTACATCGTGGCCGAGGTTGCCCGCGAATTAGGTGTTTTGGTCGTAGGTGTTGCCACCAAACCTTTCAGTTTCGAGGGCGAAAAGCGCCGCAAGAATGCCGAATGGGCGATTTCGCAACTTGGGCGCAACGTCGATACCTTGATTACGATTCCGAATGACCGTCTGTTGCAAACCATCGATCGCCGTACGCCATTGCTTGAAACCTTCAAGATTGCCGATGACGTTCTGCGCCAGGGAGTGCAAGGAATTTCCGAACTTATCACCGAACACGGGCTGATAAACCTGGACTTTGCCGACGTCAAAGCTATTATGAGCAATGCCGGCTCGGCGTTGATGGGAATCGGCCGCGCTAGCGGTGACAATAGGGCTGCCCAAGCCGCTCAACAGGCTATCGAATCGCCCTTGATCGAAGTATCAATCGACGGCGCCAAGGGCGTGTTGTTCAACGTGACCGGCGGATACGACATGAGTATGAGCGAAATTCAAGAAGCTGCCGAAATTATTACTAGCGCGGTTTCACCTGATGCCAATATCATCTTTGGCGCGACACTAAAGGCCGACATCGAAGACGAACTGATAATCACGGTCATCGCGACCGGTTTTGACTCGGCTTATTTCCAAGCCCAGAATCCGACTTCGATCGAGACTTCGTCTGATCAGTCTACTTCACAGTTGACTGACGAGACGGTTGGCAAGATTGATCTGAATCTTGACCATAGCGAAGCTACTAACATGTTTGCCGAAGAAAACCACAATAATATTTGGAGCCAGCCTGCCGAGGACGACGAAGAATCCGATATGCCGGCTTTTCTGCGCAGGCGCAAAAAGCACAAAAAATCTGACGACAAGGATAAATAATCTTTTATGCCAAAGTTCAATATTGGCGACAGCCGGGTGATCGAGTCGCGCGAGGTAAGTGACGGCATCACGATTCGGCGCCGCCGGGAAGCCCCGGACGGCACAAGGTTCACGACTTATGAACGCATCGAAAAACCAAACCTGGCGGTCATTAAAAAAAGCGGCGTCAGAGAGTTATTTGACCGCGACAAATTGGCCATCGCAATCAAGCGTTCGGTCGGTAAATTCTTTTCTTCGGAAGTCGAAGTCGAAGAAATGATATCCAAAATCGAAGACGACGTTTATGCGATTGGTGACAGCGAGGTCACGTCAAAACAGATAGGCGATATCGTTTTGGACGAATTGGCTATGCGCAACGAAGTAGCCTATGTCCGGTTTGCCAGCGTTTATCATAAATTCAAAACCCTGGATGACTTCGTCAAAATTTTAGAACAGCGCCGCGGCAAAAAGGCTAATCCGTAATGAAAGTCGTCGTCGTGTATAAGGACGAAACCGATTACGCCCGCACGGTAACGGATTTTCTGCGCGATTTCGAAAAACAGACCGGCCATCAATTAGAGACGCTCGACCCCGAAACGCCTGACGGCATACAGTTTTGTGAGACCTATGACGTAATGGGGTGGCCGTCGATCATTGCGACCAGCGAAGACGGTGCCGTCCAAAAAATTTGGCGCGGGCTGCCTTTACCAACCATACTGGAGTTAAGTTATTATGTTCGATAACATCAAACGTTTTTTTACTCATGAAGACAAAAACCTGCGCGATAACCGCTGGATTTTTGCCAGCATGCTGGTCGGTGCAGTCATCAGTCTGTTTGCGGCCTTTACGTTGTCGGTCGAAGCCGTGCAACTGGCAGCCAATCCCGCCGCGAAGTTCTCTTGCAGCATCAATGCGATTATCGATTGCGCGAAAGTTGCCAAGACATCCTGGGCTATGTTGTTTGGTTTCCCTAACGCCTTTATTGGCATGATGACGGAACCCGTTGTTATTACGGTCGCCGTGGCGGGCCTAGCGGGCGTCAAATTCCCTCGAAAATTCATGTTCGCGGCACAGGTAGGTTATACGATGGGCTTTTTATTCGCGATATTTTTGACGTCGATCAGCCTATTCGTAATCGGCACGATGTGCCCGTGGTGCATGACGGTGACATTAGCGACCATATTCGTCTTTTTCTCGATGACCAGATACAACATTCGCGAAGAGAACCTGTATCTGCCAAAAAAGCTTTCCAAAAAAGCCAAAAAATTCATCAAACAAGATTACGACAAATTAGTAATGGCAACGTTAGTTTTCTTGCTCTTGGCTACGATTATCGTCAAATACGGCAGCAGTGGGTTATTCGGCTGACAGCAGCTGCCTGCGGCTGAAGATTATCAATAACTATTCATTCCGCTTGCAACTATCAAAATAACAGATTATAATAACAAAACGAACATTCTCTTTTGAATAAAAGGAGGTGAGCGGCTATCAACCGCGAATGTTCTCGGGAAGAAAAGTTTTTAACCTAGTAAAACCCGGCGTGACCGGCGCGGCAGACCGGACAAACTAAGCGCTAAAAAGAATCTCTTTTTAGAAACTGGATGGTACCGTCCCGTCGTATGACAGGATTCCAGTAATCTAAAAAGGGATTTTTTATTTTTAAAGGAAATAATATGCCGCCCGAGAAAGAACCAACGCCAAACTATACAGTATCGGAGATGACGCCAGAAGATACCAAGGCAGTGACTTTGATGCGCTGCGAAGTTTGGCTGGATACATATATTAATCACGAACATGGTGTGACACGAGAATGGATAGAGAATCGTTTTGCAGAAAGGTTGACTGACGAAGCCGACGATGACTTTAAGAAGAGTGTAATAAACAAAACAGAGAATGAAAAATATTTGGTTGCTAAAGACTCCGCCGGAAAAGTAATTGGCGCTGCCACTGCCTGTATAAAAAATGACGGTAATCAAGAACTCGAAACGCTTTATACGCTTAAGCAATGGCACGGAAAGGGTGTTGGCGACAATCTGATGAGACAAGCTATGGACTGGTTCGACACAAGCAAACCAATAAAATTAGGAGTCATAGTGTACAATGCCCGAGCTAAAAAATTTTACGGCAAATGGGGGTTCGAGGAAATCCATGGCTCCGAAAAATTGTTTGCAGATAAAATACTCGAAGTTAAAATGGTAAGAAAGGGAGATAAAAATGAAATTCAAAGCTAACAGCCGCCGACGGGCAATCGAATATGAAAAAGATTTGGTGCGTCAGTGGCAAAAGAACAAGACTTTTGAAAAGTCTGTTACCATGCGTCCAGCCGATAACCAATGGGTATTTTATGACGGGCCGCCCTTCCTGACTGGCACGCCTCATCACGGTCACTTGTTAGTTTCAACCGTCAAAGACGTAATGGGACGCTTTCATACCATGAAAGGCCAGCGCGTCGAAAGGCGTTGGGGATGGGATTGCCATGGCCTGCCGGCCGAACTGTACGTCGAAAATATACTTGGCATTGCCAATAAAAAAGAAATCGGCACCAAAATCAGCATTCACGATTACGTAAAAGAGTGCCGCGCTGCCATGGTTAAAACCAGTACCGAGTGGGAGGATACGATCGATCGCATCGGTCGTTGGGTTGAATTCGAGGGCGCTTACAAAACGATGGATAACGGCTATATGGAATCAGTCTGGTGGGCTTTCAAGACCTTGTACGAAAAAGGCAAGATATACGAAGGCGAAAAAATTCTGGTCTATTGTACCAAGGATGCGACGCCGATATCCAAGTCCGAAGTCGCGATGGAGAATAGCTACAAGGAAGTTACCGACCCAAGCGTGTTTGTCTACTTCAAACTTGAAGACAGCGACGAATACCTGTTAGTCTGGACGACAACACCTTGGACATTACCTGCCAATGTCGCTATAGCAATCAGTGAACAAATTAATTATTCACTTGTTGAATACGGTTCGAAGCGGTTCTACGTGGCCAGCGACGCTGTCAGCCGTGTCATGCAAGACGAAAAGCACCAGCCGCTGGAATATACCGTCGTCAAACAAGTCAAAGGCAAAGAGCTTGTCGGCAAACGCTACGAACCATTGTTCGAAAATCGCGGACCGAGCGCTCATCGCATCCTGAATGCTGATTTCGTCACGTCCGAAGACGGCACAGGCATCGTTCACCAAGCGCCGGCATACGGCGAGGACGATTATGAGCTGTGTAAAAAAGAAAACGTGCCGCTAGTCTCGCTAGTCGACGAAAACGGCAACTACACCGAGGGCCGCTGGCAAGGCGAAAACATCTGGGAAGTAAATAAATTGATTGCCAAAACGCTAGTCGAAGAAGGCAAGGCGCTTAAAATTGAATACATCAAACACGAATATCCGCACTGCCATCGCTGCGGTACAAAACTGATGTATCGGGCCCATCCCAGTTGGTTCATGGACATCCAGAATCAAAAAAAGGAGATGTTAGAGGCTAACGCCAAGACCAGATGGGTTCCGGATGTGCTGCGTACCGGCCGTTTCCATAACATCATCGAACAAGCACCCGACTGGAATTTGTCGCGCGACCGCTACTGGGCGACGCCGATACCCGTATGGAAGGGTGTCAGGAATGACGGTACCGAGGTAGTAAAGGTATTCGGCAGCTTCGACGAATTCGAAAAATTCACCGGTCAAAGGCTGGACGATTATCATTTGCCGCAGGTCATGGACATTACTTTCACGTTGGACGACACCGAAATGCATCATATAGGAAAGGTGCTGGACTGTTGGTTTGAATCCGGCAGTATGCCGTTCGCGCAATTTCATTATCCGTTCGAGAACAAGGAAAAATTCGAAAGCATGTTCCCGGCTGATTTCATTATCGAGGCTATCGACCAAACCAGGGGATGGTTCTATAGCTTGATGGCGGTTAATGTCGGGTTGTTCGGCCAGGCGCCGTACAAGAACCTGATCTGTACCGGATTTATCAACGCCGCCGACGGCAAAAAAATGAGCAAAAAGCTGAAAAACTATACCGATCCGATGCAACTGATGGACAAATATTCGGCCGACAGTTTCCGGTTCCTAATGTTATCGAGCCCATTGACTAACGGCGAGAATTTCGCGCTGGATGATAAGGATGTCGGCGATATTGCCAGAAAACTAGGCATGGTTTGGAACATGTACGACTTCTTTACGATGTATGCCGAAGTCGACAAATGGGAATTTAATGGCAAATTAGTTGACCCATCCGAAAAACTAACCAACCCGCTGGACATATGGGTCGTGTCGAGGCTACATCAACTGATGGCCGAAGTCGAGGAGAGACTGGAAGCGTACGACTTGCAGGCAGCTCTCAGGCCGATTTTGCCGTTTATCGACGATGCCAGCAACTGGTATGTCAGGCGCAGCCGACGCCGTTTCTGGAAGTCGGGTGATGACAAGGATAAGGACGATGCCTACAGGACTTTGCATTACGTATTAGTGCAACTTTCCAAGGTGCTAGCACCGTTCACGCCGTTTTTGGCCGATGAGCTATATCAAAAACTGACCGGTGGTGATAGTGTCCATCTGCTGGATTGGCCGTCTGCTGGACATGTCAATAAGCTAGCGTTAGATAAAATGTACGTAATAAGGTCGATGATTCACTTAGGACTAACCGGGCGCGCAGAGAACGGCATAAAGGTGAGACAGCCGCTTCGGGCAACTATTACGACCCGTGAGCAACTTAATGAATCTGAAAAACAAATACTTGAAGACGAAATAAATGTTCATGCTGAGTACTGGGTTCAGCCAAAGGGCACGAACGGTATTGTTATGAACTTTGAAATTACGCCGGAACTGAAAAGCGAGGGTATTTCTCGCGAAGTTATCCGACACATCCAAGCCGCTCGCAAAGCCGCCGGTTTGAATGTTGATGACCGCATAGAATTAGTCTTGTCTACCGATGATACCGAAATAAAACAGGCGATTGACGAACACGCCAAAGTGATAACCGGCGAGACACTGGCCGTCCAGCTGTCCGATTGCGGCTCGAAAAATTATTCCGAAACCGTCAAAATCGACGGCGTTAAACTGACGATTTCGCTCCAAAAAGCATAACTTCAATAGTCCTAAACGTGTTAGAATTAACACTAAATAAGGAATATTAATCATGGAGCCGAATCAAGACCCAGCCAAGCCTCCAATTCAACCGCCGCAACCGCCGCTTCGGCCAATACCGGTTCCAACGATTTGGCAAATACTTAAGATGTCACAGCAGGCGAAACAATCGACTTTAGTTGTTCAACATTCGCAGCAACCGCAAACTGTATCAAAGGTGACTCAAGCTCCGATTCCGGCTCCAATACCACAACTGCCGCCAGAACCGCCGCCGCTTCAGCCAACTCCTCCTCCGAATCAGCCGCCGATTCAACCGCCGCAGCCGCTGCCGCGATTGGTCCATGTTCCCAAAACTCAGGCTACCGTCAAACCGCCGCAGTTACACCAACAACCGACTCCAGCTCCAGCCCAGCCAAAACAGGAGACTGAACTGACTCCGCTGCAAAAAAGAATAATGGAAAGGATCAAAGTTAACGCCGCTTCAAAAAAGAAAAAAAAAGCGGACTATTCTTGCCGTCATCTTTATGATAGGAGTTGTTGCCGCAAGTTATGGCGGGTGGTCGTTCTATCAAAAATCAACAGCCATCGTGCACAAGTACACAAGTACTTCAAAACTGTCCAAGGCTGCCATGGCCGAGTCGAATGCCGGCGATGTATTGGCATATGTTCAGCAATTCTTTAAAGAAAAAGGCTATTATCCTTCGTCCGCAGCCGATTTTGTCAGTACCTCAACCAATAAGCTGCCCTTCGATATAAAGATCGTGACGAAACGCTCGGACTTGAACGGTACGAATGGCGATTCGGTCGTCGTTTGGGAATGCGTAACCAGCTGTGACGATGCTGCCGGCGGCAGGATTTCGTATTGGGACTTTAAGACCAATGCCGTATCGACGGGCACATATTATGTCGGGACGGCAGAGGCAGGTTCGACATTTGTCAGCGCTTCCGTGGCTAACGATAATAGCCCGACTTCGACTCCAACGCCGACACCAACTTCTACGCCGACACCCGCGCCGACAAAGTCGGGTAGCACTCCAACGCCGACACCTTCGCCTACGACATCCGGCGGTACATCGACAAATCCGAGCACCAACACGGCGGCACTAATTTTGCAACGTGATACGACACGTAAAAATGACCTGTCGGAAGCGATATCTGAAGTAATCAGCTATCAGAGCGCTCACCGAGGGGCTTTACCGACAAATTGGGCAACCTTCGAAGCTAATTATTTAATAATCGCTGGCAATGACCCGTTCATTGATCCTTTGGGCGCCGGTTCCGCAAATCCTTCGGCCACCAGCTATGTGTTTACGGCAGGTCACGCCAGCAGTTTGACAGGCTCGTTCTCTAGCAGTACCCGAAACATTATCTATTACGACACGAGTTATATCTGCCAAAGTTCGAGCGGCGCTATCACGAAGTCCAGCTCTAAAAAAGTCGCTCTTCGCATGTATCTTGAGGGCGGCGGCAAGTATTGTGTAAATAACTAGCCTTACATACTTGCATTTAAATCAAACTTATGCTTAAATAGGCATATAAGGAAATAAAAATACAAACATGTCACTATTAAACTATCTGCAATTTCAAGAAATAGACGATTCATCTGACGATATACCAGAGGAGCACAACGTCAAAGACGACGATATCGAACTTGACGAACAAGTCGATGAACATTCGCTTGAAGAATTTTGGGACAAAGTCGTTCGGGATATCCATGACGACCCCGAATGGTTCACATTTGCCGACAAATAGCAGCTATAATTTGTATATGACTGATGCAGAATTCGATGCATTGATTACTAGGGCAATGAATGAATTGCCTCAAAAATACATCAAAGGCCTAGATAACGTCGCTATCGTCATGGCGGACGAACCTACGGACGAGCAGAGGCGCAAGATGAATATAGGCGGGCGGCGTCTGTTATTGGGCCTTTACGAAGGTATCCCGTTGACCGAAAGGGGCGCCGGCTACAATTTAGTGTTACCTGACAAGATAACGCTTTTCAAGAACCAGCTGCTGGCGATATCGAATAATGAAGCCGAACTTTTCGAACAAATCAAACGCACGCTTTGGCACGAAATTGCCCATTATTACGGGCTTGGCCATGACCGAATTGATGAATTACAGCGTAAAACCAATCAATCTTGATATTTGACAAATTATATCGCTAAAGATATATTGAAGGCACATATTCGAGGAGCGTAAGATGAAGATAGCAAGGATCAGACGCTATACTGTCGGAATGCGAACCACCATTTTCTTGATGTTAATTTTTTCTTTCTTTGTGCACGTGTTCGTATTGGTGGTGCCGGCATTTGCTGACGTGGAAGCCGGGAATTTTGAATTAGACCCGGTAGTTACATATACCGTTACTTACGATGGTAATGGTGGCACTGACGGCGTAGTACCGACTGACTCGAACGTATATACCCCAGGCAGTAGTGTAATAGTATTAGATAACACCGATGAATTGGTGAACACAGGCTATAAATTCAACGGTTGGAATACGTCGGCGGATGGTGATAGCAGCGGTTACGTGGCAGGGGATACATTTTTTATAAACGCAGACACGACATTGTATGCACAATGGGTAGACGCTGTTGCACCGGTCATAACTCTTAACGGTGATCTTTCTATGGCGATTGCGTTTGGTCAAACATTCATCGATCCGGAGGCAGTGACTGATGACGGATCGCCGGTAATCGTAACCGGCTCGGTCAAAACTTCGGTTGCCGGTATTTATTACCTTTATTACAATGCCACGGATAAAGCGGGTAACGTTGCCGAACAAAAAGAAAGAACAGTATCAGTGCTCCCTCCTTATGAAACGACGGCAGGACAAGTGCTGGGAGTAAATACGACGTTTACCGGCTCAAATTCCGGGTCGTCATCGACCGGAGGCGGGACCGAGCAATCCGACAGCTCTAATACGCCGGAAGTATTGGGCGCAGCTACGACGGTTACGGGAACATCGGATGATGACTCGACAGCCGGTAAAACGGACGAAAAGTCGACAGGGGGCACCAACAAAGACACGGTCTGGTCCTGGTTAGGCTTGGCATGGTACTGGTGGCTGGCCATACTGGTCATATTCATGGGCGTTGTCTGGTGGATTATCGCGGCTAGAAAAAGAAATCGCGACGACAGCCAGAACATATACAGATTATAAAAAGATTAAATAACTAAAGCGAACCCTTTGGGAGTGGAAGGGTTTGCTTTATATCCATGAGTGTTTTATCCTAGAAATATAACTGGGCGAAGAGATTTAGAGCCCGGTTATTAGTTTGCCATTATGTGGACAAAACTAATCTGTTATTATATAATATCAACAATCATTTGATAATAAATAAGGAACGTGGAAAATATGGCGATAACAAAAGCAATTATCCCTGTAGCCGGCTATGGAACCAGGCGCTTGCCGATAACAAAAACGATTGATAAATGCATGCTGCCAATTGGAAATCGCCCAATCGTTGATTATGTCGTTCAGGACTGTATTGCAGCCGGTATCACGGATATATATTTTGTGGTCAGCGGCAATGACACTCAACTTGAGGCCTATTACGGCGACAATGAACAGCTTAATCAGTATCTGATAGCGAACAATAAGCAAGATTGTTTGCCGCTGATAACTCCGCCGTTAGCTAGATTCCATTACGTAATTCAACCGGTCAATGATAAATACGGCACGGCCATACCGGTCAGCCTGGTGGCACCGATGGTGAATGAAGACGAATCGGTGGTGATTATGATGGGCGATGACATTATTTATAACAAAGACGGTTCCAGTGAGGTAGCGCGCCTGTTAGAAGCGACCCCTGAAGGCGGCAACGCGATGTTAGGCGTGAATGTGCCCTTGGATCAAGTCAGTAATTATGGTGTTTTGCAGCTTGATGACGAAAACCACTTTGTAAAAATCGTCGAAAAACCTTCGGCCGAGGAAGCGCCAAGTACGCTTATCAATGTCAGCAAATACGTGTTCAATCATGATTTGCTAAAGATGATTACCGATTATGCAGACACCGATGTAAATGGCGAGTACTACATTACCGAACCGATCAATCAATACGTAAGTAGCGGCGGCAATATAAAAGTAATCCCTGCCGTGGGGCAGTATCTGGACGGCGGCAGTTTATCCGGCTGGTTGCACGCTAATAACGTCGTGGTGGGCGATAGCTTGTAAATCCGGTTTGTATCTGTTATAGTAAACAGCTGATTAGCAAAAATTATAAGGAATCATATAAATGACAAAAGCAGTCGTTAAGATCGGCGGAAAACAATTTATTGTCGCCGAGAAAGAGACCCTCCTGGTGGACCTCCTCCCTGAAGGCACAAAAGAGCTCACGCTTGATGCACTGTTGGTTATCGATGGCGAAAAAACGCAAGTCGGCAAGCCAACCGTAAGTGGTGTGAAAGTAACCGCCAAGGTAGTCGAAGATTTAGTAAAGGGCGACAAAGTCCGCGTTATCCGCTACAAAGCCAAAAAACGCGTTCATAAAGAGACCGGTCATCGCCAAAAATACTCAAAACTCGAGATCGTCTCGATAAAATAAACCAAAAATTCCCGCCGGAAAAGGCGGGAATTTTTTATTTTGACTGGTGACGATATCGCTTAAGTCGAGTATAATAGGCCAAAAGAGAAGAGGGAATATCAACACGTGGCAACTGTAATATCGGTGACCAATCAAAAGGGCGGCGTAGGCAAGACGACGACCGCTGTCAACCTGGCTTATTACCTTGCAAAAAACGGCAAAAGTACGCTGCTGATTGATTTTGACCCTCAGGGTAATGCTACTAGCGGACTGGGTATCGACAAACAGGATTTGAAATTGACGATGGCGGACGTAGCCATGGAAAAAGCGAGTTTGGACCAGGTAGTATTAAGGACTCCCTACGAGAATTTCTTTATAGCGCCTTCAACGCCGTTGCTGGCTAACACCGAAGTCCAGTTGGCTCAGGCTGACAGGCGGTTTTCGCGTTTGCGCAGTGCTATCGAAGCTTGCGGAGTCAATTATGACGTAATTATTATCGACAGCCCGCCGAGCCTAAGCCTGTTGACCGTCAACGGACTGGTCGCGGCCAAATACGTGCTGTTGCCGGTACAGGCCGAATTTTACGCCCTAGAGGGTCTGGGTCAGCTGCTCGAGACGATGAAACTGGTGCGTAAGGGTATGAACCCGACACTCGAACTTTTGGGTGTGTTGCCGACCATGATGGATGCGCGTACCACACTCAGCGGCCAGGTCCATGAAGAAATCAAAAAGCATTTTCCGGGCAAAGTTTTCAAGACGGTCATTCCGCGCAATATCAGGTTAGCCGAGGCGCCCAGCCACGGCCTGCCAATCGGCGCATATGATAGGTTTTCAAAGGGTGCACGGGCTTATAAAGCGCTAACGAAGGAGGTGATTAATCGTGCCAGTATCTAAGAAAGGATTGGGCCGCGGTTTCGAGTCGTTGATTCCGACGGATTTACTAGACGAGTCTTTCGACCCGACGGCTGCTCAGGACCAGCAGGTCAGCGAATTACGCCAGATAAAACTCGACCAAATCGTAGCTAACCCGGATCAGCCGCGCAAACAGTTTGACGAAGACAGCCTTCAGGATTTGGCCGAATCGATTGCCGAACACGGCGTCGTCCAGCCGATAATCGTCGCCCCGTTCAAGGGCGGATATCAAATTGTCGCCGGCGAGCGCCGTTATAGAGCTTCGCAACTGGCTGGATTAGATAAGATTCCGGCTTTGGTCAGGACTTTGTCAGACCAGCATAAACTTGAAATTTCACTTATCGAAAACTTGCAACGCCAGGATTTGAACGTCATGGAGACGGCCACGGCATATTTGAAGTTACGCGATCAATTCAATCTGTCGCTGGACGAAATCGGCCAACGCGTCGGCAATCGGTCAAAAAGCGCTGTCAGCAACACGATGCGCTTGTTGAAATTGCCCGCAAGCGTTCGCGAAATGCTGGCCGACGGACGATTGAGCGAGGGCCAAGCCAGGCCTCTGATAGGTTTGGATGAAGCAACGCTAGACAGAATCATACCGATAATCGTGCGTGAAAATTGGCCGTCCCGCAAAATCGAGCAATACATCGTCGACTTAAAGAGAAAGCGTAACAGTGTCCTGTCATCAGTCGCTCAAAACGATGAAAAGCCCTATGCAGCTCAAATCAAAAGCCTACAGGACTATCTGCGGACTGACGTCAACATCGAAAGAAACACCAAAGGCGCCGGTAAAATCACGATCAAATTTAAGAACCAAATCGAATTCGACCGCCTGCAGAAACTTTTGAAAAAAGATTAAAAAATACGGATTTTATCGAACGGATACAGTCTGATGCTGACCGGTCCGACGATGTCGTATAGCGGGACTGTGCCCAAACCGTTGCGCGAATCAAAAGAATAGCTGCCTTGGCGGTGGTCGCCCGAGACGAATAATTCGCCGGTGGGTACGATCGTGTCGATGCTGCCGCTAGTCGGGCTGCCCGGTTCGCCATTATTGGTATCATCGGGGTTAAAACCGTCCGGATGATCTTTATTGTAAACGACGTAATGTCCGTCCTTGATAATGACTCGTTCGCCCGGGAAGGCGATGACGCGCTTGACGATGAATTCGTCACCAATGCCTTCGGTGTAACGAGGGTTTCTGAATACTATTATCTGACCGCGCTCGGGCGTATAGCATTTATTTTGCAGTTGGGCCCAAGTTACGGGTAAACGGTCAACTATCAGGCGATCACCGGTTTTTAATGTATTTTCCATGCTTGGTCCGACGACGCTAAAACTGCGGAAAATGAAAGTATTGATAAATAAAGTGCCGATTACGACGCATATGATAAAAAGAGTGATGCTTAGGGCATCTTTGATTATAGGATGACGTCTTAGGAAACTTGCTTCCATGCGTAATCTCTACTATACACCGTTTTGTTGATATATGGGTAACGACAAGCTTATGCTCGTGCGGTGTTTAAATATGTCTTTAAGTTAGGTATAGTAGTATGAGTATATCTATGAAAAACCGTAATTCATCAGTTGATGGTTTTGTTCCTCGGCGGTCGGGCGATCGGCTAGGGGACTTGCATGACGTCCAGCCGCAAAGGGTATCTTTGGATACGCTTGAAAACAGACCGCTCCATACTACCAGCGGCGATACCGATCGTGTTTTGGGCAAGCAAAAAACCGGTTACGGGTTAGGACGTTCGGATATTGATGAATCGCTAAAAAATATCGATGATTCCGAAGGGGCGCCCAAAAAACTTAGCCGCCGGCAACGCCGACGTCTGGCAAAATTGAATAAAAAGCCCAAAAAACCGCGTAAAAAATTATTTTTTGCCATCAAGTTAATTATTGCTGCCGCCCTGATTGCTGCTTTGTCTTTAGGCGGCTATACGGTCTATAAAATCATCAACGCCAGCGGACATATACTTCAGGGTAATATCGTAAATATTTTCCAAAGCAAACCGCTGAAAACTGATAGCAACGGCCGCAGTAATTTTCTAGTACTGGGTACATCCGAGGATGACCCGGGTCATGACGGCGCCGATTTAACTGATTCGATACTGGTAGTCAGCGTCGACCAAAAAAACAAAAACATATTTATGTTCAGCGTACCAAGGGACCTGTATGTTGAATATGGCGAAGCCTGTTATTCAGGCTATTCGGGCAAGATAAATGCATATTTCAGCTGTTCTGATACGGGCACGACGGCTCAGGCCGAGCAAAACCGTCTAACGAGGACTCAAAAACTGGTAGGTGATATTTTCGGACTAGACATTCAGTACGGTGTCCACATCAACCACACAGTAATCAAACAGGCGGTCGACGCCATCGGCGGCATCGACGTTGATGTCCAAGGCAGCAACGGCGCGCCGGGGGTATTGGATCGCAGCCTGGATTGGCATTGCAATTACACCTGTTATTTGGTCAAGTATGACAACGGCATTCATCACATGGACGGTGCTCACGCCTTGTATTTTGGTATGGCCAGGGGCGATACGGCGCCGACATACGGACTTGCCAATTCGAATTTCGATCGCGAAAAGAACCAGCAAAAAATTCTGATGGCCATCAAGACCAGGGCGATGAGTTCTGGTATATTAACTAATCTGGGTGCGGTTACTAAACTAATAGACGCTTTGGGTGATAATCTGCGGACTAATATTCAAACCGACGAAATTCGAACCCTTATGAAAATAGGTAGCGAAGTCAAAGCCAGCGATATCCAATCAATCAGTTTGATTGGCCAAGATGATTCGGTGGTCAAGACCGGCGGCTATAACGGCGCCAGTGTCGTAATGCCTTCGGCGGGTATGTTTGACTACACTGAAATCCAAGCCTTCATCCAAAAGAATCTTTCAAGCGATCCGGTCGTTCGCGAGGCGGCCCCAATAGTGGTTATGAACGGTACGGGTCAGACCGGCCTAGGCCAGACCAAGGCCGACGAGCTGACGGCAGCTGGTTATAATGTGGTGCTTGTCGATAACGCTCCAGAGGGGACATATGAAGCGGTGGAAATATACCAGATAGATACTGGAAACACCGGTACGGCAGGAAAACTAGCCAGTAAATACGGGGTGACGATCAAAAAGACAACTCCGCCGGTAACGGTCAACGGTGATGTCAGGTTCGTGATAATCTTTGGGGCCGCTGCGACGGAAGATTAGTCTATTAGGCTAGTCGTGGTATACTGGTAACAGATATGGAATTTCTTAAAACCGTCAGGAAGCGTCGTTCACTATTAAGTGAAATCGTTTACGTGGTATTGAATATCGGTTTAGCGGTCGCTTTGATGCTAATCGTACGTATGACCGGATCGTTTTGGCTGGCTTTGGCGCTGGTTTTACTAAGCAAGTGGCGAGTCTTGGCTGTAAGGCCAAGGTTCTGGTTCGCGAACGTCCAGGCCGATCTGGTTAGTTTTATTGTCAGTGTTAGCTTTATCGTGTTCCTGTATAACACGAATCCGGCGAATGTCGGCGATACGCAAAGCATTGTCGCCCAAAGCATATTTACGGTCCTGTATATAGTTTGGTTATTATTCCTAAAACCGCAATCAAAGAGAGTATACATAGCAGCTCAGGCAGGCGTCGCTCTATTTACCGGCATCACTGCCATTTACTCCGTTGCGTACGGATGGATAGCATCACCGGTCATTCTGTTGATGTGGCTGGTAGGTTACGCGTCCGCTAGGCATATTCTGAACAATTACGATAACGAAGATCACGTCATGTTACTGAGCCTTGTTTGGGGTTTGGTATCGGCCGAAATCGGTTGGATAGCTTACCACTGGACAATAGCTTACAGATTGCCGATTATAGAGAACGTTTTATTGCCAAGGGTATCGATTGCCATGCTGTGTTTTGGGCTCATAGCCTACAAAGCCTACGACTCTTATTATCACCACCAAAAAATCCGAATATCCGATATATTATTGCCGCTTGTCTTTACGATATTGCTGATCGGCTGGCTGGTATTGTTCCGCAACAGTATAAGCGCGATTATTTGACAGACCTAAACTGAAGGGCGACTACATAACCGGTTATTTGAATCGGCTCGAATGATTGGTTGACGGCAAATTCTATTAATGAGTCGTGCTGCGAAGGATCGGCTTCTAATATCAAGTACCCGTCGGGGGCTAAAGACGAACTTGCTTGAGTGATAAGTTTTTCGATAGTTGCCTTGCCGTCATTTTCCGCGAACAGCGCCAGGGCAGGTTCGTGCTCGGTTTCGGGCGACCTTTGCCACGTCCTGTTTACATAGGGCAGGTTGGCGATGATGATGTCAGGTTTTAGGGCATATTCCTGCAGTAGATCGCCTTGCCTGACGATAACTTTTGCTGACAGCCGTTTAGCATTTTTGCGGGCGACTTTCAGGGCGTGGTTGCTGATATCTGAAAGCGTGACGTTTAGGCCTGGGAATTCCAACTTGGCGGTGATGCCTAAAATGCCGCTGCCCGTACCGACATCGATTAATCTCAAACGCATGTTTTGATAACCTGGAATTTTCCCAAGGATATCGCTCAGTACGTCGATGATAGTCTCGGATTCCGGGCGGGGAATCAAGGTCGCCTGAGTGACCATGAATTGGCGTCCGTAAAATTCCTTGAAGCCGATAATATAGGCGATTGGAACGCGGTCAAGCCGCAGATCAAGCCTGGAATTAGCCAGCTCGCAAAGGTGAGCGTCAATTATTTTTTCAGCGTGAGCATGCAAATAAGTGCGGTCCTCGCGCAAGGTATAGGCCAAAATAACTTCGGCGTCCAGATGCGCGTTCGGTATGCCGGCACTAGTCAGGCGGCGAGTGGCGTTGGCCAGCCAATCTTTAATTACCGGCGTTTGTGGCAATGAGTTCGCGCTCATAATTTTGCAGCTGCCCGATTAAATCATCAATTTCGCCGTTCATGGCGCCGGTAATATTGCTGCGTGAGTAACCGATACGGTGGTCAGTGATGCGGTCCTGCGGGAAATTATAAGTACGGATTTTTTCGCTTCGGTCGCCAGAGCCAATCAGGCTGCGGCGCTCGGTCGCTAGTTTTTCTTGTTCGGCATCGATTTTTCGCTGCAGCAGCCGGCTGCGCAGCACGCTCATGGCCTTGTCTTTGTTTTTGAATTGAGATTTTTCATCTTGGTTACTGACGACGATGCCGGTTGGAAGGTGGGTAATGCGAACGGCGCTGTCGGTCGTATTGACACATTGGCCGCCGTGACCGCCGGCGCGAAAGACATCAATCCTCAGATCATTGGGGTTGATTTCGATATCGGTTTCTTCGGCCTCTGGTAATACTGCGACCGTGACCGTGCTGGTGTGGACACGACCCTGAGATTCGGTGACCGGAACGCGTTGTACGCGGTGAACGCCCGATTCGAATTTCAATTTTGAATACGGGGCGTCGCCTTTGACGCCGAAGATAACTTCTTTGTACCCGCCACTATCATTGACGCTTTCACTGATTAGTTCGGTTCGCAGCGAGTGTGTTTCGCAATAGCGCAGATACATACGATACAATTCGGCCGCAAAAAGACTGGCTTCATCGCCGCCGGCGCCGGCGCGTATTTCGACGATGACGTTTTTCTCGTCATTCGGGTCTTTGGGTGTCAGCATGGCAAAAAGCTCATCTTCGATTTGCTGTAAATGATTTGTGATGTCGATGATTTCCTGTTTTGCGATTTCGGCTAGTTCATCGTCGCCCTCGGCTAATTCTTTGGCTTCGAACAACTGGTTTTCGAAAGTTTGGCGCAGACTGGCTTTTTTGATGATGTTTTCCAATTCGACCAGCCTTTTGTTTTTGGCGGAATATTCAGGGTCGGTATAGGCTGAAGGCGAAGACAAAAATGAAACAAGCTCGTCTTGCTCGCGCTGAAGTTCGGGTAAATTGAGTGAAATTTTTGCCATAAGTTCTTCCTTAAATTATTGTAACAAAAAAGAGGCCATCGCGTCAGACAGCCTCTTTGATAACAGACGCTATTTTTCGTCTTTTTTAGCTTGCCTTGCTTTGGCTTTTTTGGCTTTGTTTGCCAGTTCGGCTTTGCGTGATTCGGCAGCGGCAAATTTAGCCTTGAAACGGTCGACGCGGCCTTCGGTGTCGATAATCTTTTCTTCACCGGTAAAGAAGGGGTGAGAGGCTGAAGAAATGTGCACTTTGACTAGCGGGTATTCTTTGCCGTCTTCCCATTTGATAGTCTCGTTGCTTTTGGCGGTAGACTGGGTCAAAAACTTAAAACCGGCGGCTTCATCGCTGAAGACGACAGGTCGATAATCGGTTGGGTGCAGGTTGCTTTTCATAATCCGTATGATTATATCTGTTTTGGGGTTTTTTGTAAAGAGAAGGAGTTGGTTTTGACTAAATAAAAATGATAATAAGAGTTATAATAATAATAATCACTAAACGAGGGGAGTGGTAATGGACTCGGCGCAGATAATCGATTTATTGAAAATAGTTTGGCCGCTGATAGTCGTCCAGGTAGCTTTTCAGGCGTACGCTTTATATGATTTATTCAAAATCAAATCGGGCAAAACAAAAAATCTGACTGCGATATATTGGTG
>JAXDCN010000056.1:0-6430 GCA_034677945.1 Saccharimonadales bacterium (SeqCode) | reverse complement strand
TCCAGCTAGCCCAACAAGCTGGTCGCAATACAGCAGCATATTCACCGCACCGAGCACTGCTCAAAAAGCGACTGTTCTTCACGTTATCGACAGCGTCGGCAGCCTGACGATTGACGAAGTGTCACTTTCGACCTACGTATCTACGACACCGACTGGCGGTCCGGTTATTCTAAACCCGTCGCTGGAAATTGCGAACGGATCCGTACCCGCAAACTGGGTACAGGGTAAATGGGGCACCAACAGCACCGTTTTCAGCTATGTTTCCGAAGGCCATACCGGCACCAAGAGTGTCAAAGTGGCGGTAAGCAATTATTCCGACGGTGACGCCAAATGGTATTTCGAACCGATTACTAACCTACAAGTCGGCAAGCAATACCGCTTCTCGGTCTGGTACAAGACGAACGTATCGCCCAAAGTAGTCGCAATGTTCATCATGGCCGATGGAAGCGAGAAGTATTTTGGCATGCCAGTGACTTTGACGGGCAGTAACGCAGCGACTCAGTGGCAGCAGTACTCAGATACGTTTATCGTGCCAACCGGCGCGGTCGCTGCTTCGGTATTCCTGTTTATCAATCAGAATGGTTGGGTTCAAACCGACGACTACAGTTTAGCCGAATATACCCCGACCGGTTTTAACCGTCCATTATTGTCTTTGACATTCGATGACGGTCACGAGGATAACGTTTTGACGGCTTTGCCGATAATGAATAAATACGGTTTAAAGTCGACCCAATGTTATGCGACGACCTACATAAATGGCATGACGCAGGATGTTATCGACGGCGTAAAAGCGTTTTCTAATAGTGGTCATGAAATTTGCTCGCATTCCATTACCCACCCTTATATGACGGCAATCACGAACTCTCAACTGACGACCGAGTTAAGTAATTCCCAGCAATATCTGCGGACACTGACTGGGCAACAGGTCTCAGCCTTCGCTACGCCGTACGGTGATTATAACTCTAATGTCTTGGCTTATGCCAAACAGTATTACGCTTTGCACCGCAGTGTCGACGAAGGCTTCAATTCAAAGGATAATCTGAACCCCTATAACATCAGGGTGCAGAACATCTTGAATACTACGACTGCTGCTCAAGTCGCAGCTTGGATTGCACAGGCAAAAGCCGAAAATACTTGGTTGGTGCTGGTTTATCACCGCGTCGCTAACGATCCGGGACCGTACGATTCATACATAAATGTTTTTGAACAGCATATCCAAACGATTCTCAGCAGCGGCATCACGGTAAAAACCCTGACCGATGCCTATAACGAAGTATCGATTCAATAAAACATTCAACTGCTAATCATTTAACCAAAAACCCCTCGGGTCCTGCCGTTCGGTCCGCCCCTAAAATTTTTTTGTCGATTACAATAAAAATAATTTTGGGTGCTGCCCCGCCGAACGTCACCCGCGGCTAGGTTTTTTAGACTCAAGTTCAATCAGTCGGTATCAAACAGCCAAAGTGGTATGTCGGCTGCCTGCAGCTTGCCGGCGAATGACTTAAAGACGTAGGTTGCAGACGATGAAGCGGATTGGCCGCTGGGCCAATAGGACCAATTGGTTGCCTCTTCAACGTTTGATTTATCCTCGGCAAACAAGTGCACCGATACTGAAAAACTTTGCGCTTTGGCGATTTTAGCCTGCGACACGACACCGTCTAGCAGAGCCAGTCGCCTCTCGGGACTGACGGTTATCGTTTGAGCCGGTTGGTTGGTGTATTTAGCCCCAAAGGTGCCCGTGTTGAACCATATATTATTGATTTTAAGCGCCCGGGCGGCTTCGATGGCCAAATCTACCCGCAGGTAGTTTGATGGCGTGCCGTTGTCTGGACCGGCCTCGTTCGCCGGCGGTGACCACGGAAAACCTTGTAATCCAAAGCTATCAATCAACCCGGCCGGTATATTGATTACGTAAGGCAGTAAACTGACGACTCTTCCGTTACTCCAATCATCGGGTGCGCTATATGAAACGGTGTCTAGCAGTAAACCGGTCTGGCTGGCTGGAAAATACTTTTTTTGAAAACCCGCCAGTTTGGTTATACAAGCAGTGAATACGCTTGGGCTCAGGCTGCTCCAAACCGGCAGATTAGCCTCAGGCAAAGGAACCCAGATTCCCATCATTTCGTCCGTGACGCCCGCTGCTTTTAAGCTTGCAAAATAGCTGGTCAGAGCGCCATCAAAGCTACCCGATTGAATTTTGGTCAGGTCAATCAGTCCGGTGCTTGACGTCGGTTCCAGGAATATCAATGGTTTGATGCCGAATTTGCTGTATTCGCGAAGCTGGCTGGCAACATCGGACGCGTATTCCGAAGCTTCAGCGGCAGTGGTCGGGATGGCCGTAAAAAACGATGATCTGGCAACGATAGCGCTGTTGCACGCTTGTTCGTACTCAGCCAATTTTTTTAGTTGTAACGAAAACGAGTTCGTTAACCCGACGTGCATCGACGCGCCAACGGTACAATCAACAGAATTCGGGCTGATAATTGTCGTTGTAGCCGTATTCGTCACGTTACTCGTGCCTGATGATTTAGACTTTTTCGAAACTGTTTTCGACAAGAAAGCACCCGTCCGAGCGGACAATAAATCATTACTTGAATTTTTCGACGGAGAACGGACAGTCACTGCTTGAGACAAGGGCACTCCTAACATTACCGACACTCCCAAGGTCCAAACGAATGCGGCAAATTTTACCCTCCAGTGGCATGAACGCTTTACTATCCTCAAAGCCATTAACTAAAATTATACTATATTGTGGTTGCTTTGAATAATCAATTGTATTGTAATAATATTTACATCAATCAATGACTAAGCGCATCAAAATGGATGTGGCGGCGGTTATTTCAGAACGCCTATCATCATGACTAAAATGATAATGGAAACGAGTATATATTCTACTAAAGTATCACGCTCTAGCTCGTTTTTCGTAGTGTGAATTATACCGTTACCAACAATATACAGGGTCACGAAAACCATTGTAAGACCCAGTGTTAGATCGCGTGCAAGCAATATTATTATCAAGAATATTACAGACGAGACAAGGCTATAGATAGTGTGGAACTTGAGTGAAGTATGATGCTTTTTCTTCATAAAACTACTCCAACCCCGCTAAGAATCGTAAATATCATCACAGTCATTAATACTGCCACTTGGCCTAAGGGATGGGCGCGCAACCAAATGTGTTTGAGGCCGCGTTTTTGTTCGCGCCAAATCATAGTATGTTTCATGATGAATAATAACATCAAGGTACTAGCTAGTAATAGTGAAGCCTTTTGACCCCAGTTAAATGAGCTGTAGGCTCTTAACGGCACGGAGGTAGCAATGCCTTTGACTATGCCGTCCAAACCTTCTTGCACCGGACTGGTAGTCTTAGATGATGGAGCCGCTTGGGCGACAATCTGATTTGTTTGAGTTGTCGTAGAAGTCTGCGTCTGAGGTGTCACAGTAGGTTCCGCAAGATTTGTGCTTACGGCGGTAGGTGTCGGTGTTGTGATCGGCGTAGGCGCTGGAGTTGGTGCTGATGTGTGTACAGGGGCGGTCGTGGCGACAACTTGCTCTGCTTTGGCCCCGTATTCCGCAACTACCAATGTTATTTGTTCTCCCAATAAAGTACCATTAACTACGGCGTAGCCGACATCTTTGTAATACGAGCTTAGTATATTTGCGCGATGATCAGGACTGTTCATCCAACCTGCGACCGCGCCGCTCGAAGTATCAAAACCTTCAGCTAAATTTTCTCCGGCTGCCGTGAAGTTGTAGCCCGAGTTTAGAATGAAAGTCCAAGGTGTAATTCCGTCGGGCGATACGTGCGCCCAGTAGTTTTTGGTTATCATGTCATTGGCTTTGGCCTGAGCGGCATTTGTCAGTTGCGTATTTAGCGTAAGAGGAGCTAAGCCGTTATTAATACGCTCTTGATTGCTAAAGTTGAACAAGTCAGGAACATTAATATTAGTCGCATAACCTAACACTTGAAATTTATTTACTGTCGTCAAGTTATAGACGAGCGGTATGGCAATGAAAAGCGCTAGGAATACAATAAGTCCCGTTGGCCTAAGGGCAAACGGATGAAATCTGTTCTTTTTTGTCGGTATAAACCAGTGGTAGAATTTCATGTTTATTTGGCCGATGTTACTATACCCCATTACTATAACAGCGATTACCATAAGAGTAAAGAGCTGAAGCTCAATTAATCTCTGATATATGGCGATTATTTTACAAAACATAAATACCTATTAGCAAATTAATATGCCAAAATATTGTTCAATCAGATTATGTTATTGTTAGTGCATATAATCGATTGAATATTATGACCCGGTCTAGTATTATTAGTATGATAAGTATGAATTCTAAAAAAGACATCACATTAGGCAGCCAATCCTAGCAGATCGCCGGAAGGAAACAGTAATCTACGTGAAACAGTTATTCAAACATTTTGTACCCTATCTGTTGATGCTGGTCTTTTTGGTTGTTTTGGTCTACGGGCAAGCCCACGTCAACCTGACGCTACCGGATTATATGAGCAAAATCATCAACGACGGCGTCGCCAAAAAGGACATGGATGCCGTATGGGAAAATGGCCGGATAATGTTACTTTGGACGCTGTTCGGTGGTGTCTGTACCGTGATTATCGGTTTTTTGGCGGCTAGGATTTCGACCGGCTATGTCAGAAGGCTTCGCGAAGCGGTCTTTACGAAAGTCGAGCAATTTTCACTGACCGAATTCAACAGTTTTTCTTCGTCTTCGCTAGTGACCAGAGCAACTAATGACTTGCAACAGATCCAAATGGTCACGGCAATGATTTTACGAATGGCTTTCCTGGCGCCGATCATGGGTATCGGATCGATAGTCCGGGCTTATGATATTGCGCCGTCGATGACCTGGATAGTTTATGCTGCCATCGGTGTCATCGTGACGATGGTTTCGGTGATGTTTTTCGTAGTGATTCCGAAATTCAAAATCATACAGCAGTTGGTAGATAAGTTAAGTTTGCAAATGAAAGAAATGCTGACCGGTGTCAGGGTTATTCGCGCCTATAATAATGACGAACTTCAGGAAGCTAAATTCGATGCCGTGAATACGGAATCATTCAAGATTAACGTTTTCGTCAATCGCGTCATGATGATGCTGATGCCGATAATGACCATGGTGATGGGTCTCACCTCTGTGGCGGTTGTTTGGGTCGGTTCGTATGCCATTAAAAATGGGGACATTCAGGTCGGTAATCTGTTCGCGTTGATGCAGTATATCGTCCAGACTATCATGGCCTTTTTATTAATTTCGATGATTTTTATCATGGTGCCAAGGGCAGCCGTTTCTTTCCGCCGCGTCAGCGAAGTCTTAAAAACCGAGCCGGCTATCAAGGACTCGTCCTCACCTACCCGTCTGCCAAAAAAGATCAAAGGCATCGTAGAATTTAAAGACGTCAATTTCGGTTACAAAGGATCCGAGCACAATGTTTTAGAAAACGTTTCGTTCACGGCCGAACCGGGACAAACGACGGCCATTATCGGCAGCACCGGCAGCGGCAAATCTACTATTTTGAATCTGATACCGCGTCTATATGACGTGACTGACGGTGTGATAACGATTGACGGCATAGATATCCGCGATATATCCCAACATGATCTGCGCCAGCATATCGGCTATATTTCACAAAAGGCCATGTTGTTTTCGGGCACCGTTGCCAGCAATATCGCATACGGCAATCCGGATGCCGATGAACCGGAAATCAATAAGGCCGCAAAAATTGCTCAGGCCAAAGAATTTATCGATTCTTTGCCGAAAAAGATGGACAGTCCGGTGGCCCAAGCCGGTAGTAATCTGTCGGGCGGCCAAAAGCAGCGTTTGTCAATTGCCCGGGCGCTGGCAAAAAAGCCCGAAATTTATCTTTTTGACGACAGTTTTTCGGCGCTGGACTTCAAGACTGACGCGGCCCTTCGCCGGGAACTAAACGATAGAATAGCCGATGCGACGTTGATAATTGTTGCCCAGCGAATCAGTACTATCATGCAGGCCGACAAGATTATAGTCTTAGACAAGGGCAAAGTCGTCGGCATAGGCAAACATTTGGAATTGCTCAAAACCTCGTCTGTTTATAAAGAAATCGCCGAATCGCAATTATCGGCCAAAGAACTTGGGGAGGATGAATAATCATGGAAAGTAAAAAATCTTCCCAAAAAGCCCGATTCGGCGGTCCGCCGGGGATGGGTATGAGCCGCGGCACGCCCGAAAAGCCCAAGCATTTCAAAAAGACGATGGGGAAAATCATAGGCTACCTCAGGCCATACTGGATATACCTGATTATCGTGGCGATTTGCGCCATCGCCAGCACTGTGTTTGTTATCGTCGGCCCCAAGATACTTGGTTATATGATCGACGAAATCGTCAAAGGTATTTTTAGCCCCAAGGGTATAGATTTCGATAAAGTCGGTTC
>JAXDCN010000055.1:0-6352 GCA_034677945.1 Saccharimonadales bacterium (SeqCode) | reverse complement strand
CCGATCCGGAAATCCTTATTCTAGGCGGTATCGACAAGGGTGCTGATTTTTCGGTACTTATAGACACGATAAAACATCAAGGCAATATCAAAACAGTAATTATCATGGGTGAGATTCGTCATAAATTAGCGCAGATTTTTAATAGCGCCGGGCTGGATACTCATATCGAGGTAACTGATTCGCAAGAATTAAGGCCGATAGTCGAATTGGCAAAGTCGTTTGCTAACCCCGGCGACGTCGTTTTGCTAAGTCCTGGTTGTGCCAGTTTTGATATGTTCAAGGACTTTTATGATCGAGGTGATCAGTTCAGAGACATAGTTAACAGCCTATGAGCAAATTTGTTTTTAAATCGTACGATTTTGATAAAGCCGACTGTACGGCGAGTTTTAATTACGGTTTTGACGACGGCCGTAATTTTACCGAGATTGTCAAATTCGAAGGCGGAGGAGGATATAACGAGGAGGCGTTGGATCGGGCGCTATTTTTGGCGTTCGTATTGATCGGTACTTCGTATTATAAAACTTTTCCGACGCGCGACGTCGAACTGAGCCAACCGATAGACGAGTGGCAAGCGGCGTTTTTCAACCGTGTTTACCAGGAAGGTCTTGGCCAATTCGCGTATGAGAACGGTTTAAGCCGGGATGATCTGGCGCACTTCGAGGCGTCACAGCGGCCGCCCGCAGATGCGGTTACTTATGATGGCCATGGTATTTTGGCTTTGCAAAGCGGCGGCAAGGATTCTTTACTAACGGCTTCTTTATTGCAAGAAAAAGGTAAACAGTTTACGTCCTGGTATGTATCGAGCGGCAATCATCACCCGGCGTTATTAGACGAAATCGGGTCAAAACTGATGATTTGCACACGCAGGATTGATCGGGAGGGTCTTAAAAAAGCCTCGGCCGACGGCGCAAAAAACGGGCATGTGCCGGTAACGTATATTATCCAAAGTTTGGCCGTCATCCAGGCGATTTTGCTGAACAAAAGTGATATCGTAACTTCGATCGCGCACGAGGGCGAAGAGCCCCACGTATATATCGGCGATTTGGCGGTTACGCACCAATGGTCGAAAACTTGGGCAGCCGAGATTGCATTTTCGGAATATGTCGGGCGATACATATCAGCGGGCCTACGCATCGGTTCGCCGTTGCGCCGCTTTAGCGAACTAAAAGTTGCCGAGCTGTTCGTAAAGCATGCCGGAGAAGCCTACGGTCATTTATTCAGTTCTTGTAATGCGGCTAATTATAAACAGGGCAGTGACAACAGTAATCTCTTTTGGTGCAGCAAATGCCCGAAGTGTGCAAATTCGTATCTGTTATTTGCGCCTTTTATGCCAGCAGACGAACTGAAAAACGTATTTGGCGGAAGGGATTTGTTTGCCGATTCGGACTTAGAAGAAACATTCAAGGGTCTTTTGGGAATTGATGGTTTTATCAAGCCGTTCGAGTGCGTCGGCGAGATTGATGAACTAAGACTGGCGTATCATTTGGCCCTAAAAACAGGCGGTTATCAAAACCTGCCGTTTGACGTGCCCGATTCGTCGTTCGATTATCAAAAGACTTATCCGGCTCAGGATTGGGCTGTTAGAATGTTACAATAGAAAAGATGCAGGTGTTTTTGAAACGGCTAAAAACTCTACTGACGCAGATTGATGCGGCTTTTTTGCGTTTGGATATCGATGGCAAGCAAAAGACTATCAAAACTCTGACGGAGGAACTGGCCCAATCCGAAATCTGGCATAATCCGGCCGAGGCGCAGGCTAAAAGCAAAAAATTGGCGGCGTTAACGAATACCGTCGATCCGTGGATGACGCTTCGTACTCAGGTTGCCGATATGATCGAACTGGTTGATCTGGGCGACGACAGTATGGCGGAAGAATTCGAGCAGCAGATTACTGTTCTGGAAAATGATTTTTCGAAGCT
This sequence comes from Saccharimonadales bacterium (SeqCode), assembly GCA_034677945.1. Taxonomy (GTDB): domain Bacteria; phylum Patescibacteriota; class Saccharimonadia; order Saccharimonadales; family Saccharimonadaceae; genus UBA1547. The sequence goes on along the minus strand of JAXDCN010000055.1, from coordinate 4,433 downwards.
TCGCAAAGAACTATTATTTAATGGCAAATATGACGATCACAATGCAATCATCAGGCTAAGCGCCGGCGTAGGCGGTACCGACGCGCAGGATTGGACTGAAATGTTGGAACGGATGTATTTGCGTTGGGCTGAAAAGTCAGGTATGAGTGCCAAAATCGTGGAACGTTCCGTGGCCGAGGAAGCCGGCATCAAATCCAGCGTCATCGAAGTAAACGGTTCGTATGCTTATGGAAAATTGCGCAGCGAGCACGGCGTCCATCGTTTGGTTAGACTTAGCCCTTTTAACAGCGATAATTTACGTCAGACCAGTTTTGCTTTGGTCGAAGTTTTGCCGCAAATCGAGACTCCGGAAGAAGCCAAAATCGACGACAAGGATTTGAAAATCGATGTTTATCATTCTGGCGGCAAAGGTGGTCAGTCGGTCAATACGACGGACAGCGCCGTCCGCATAACGCACATCCCGACCGGCATCGTGGTGGCTATTCAGAACGAGCGCTCGCAACTGCAGAACCGCGAAACAGCGATGAGAATCTTGCGTTCCAAATTGATGCAATTGCAACTGGAACAGCACGCTGCCAGTATCGCCGATTTGCAAGCGGGTGAGTCGGCCAGTTGGGGTTCGCAGATTCGAAATTACGTACTTCACCCTTATACTATGGCCAAGGACACGCGAACAAAATACGAAGAACATGACGTCCAAAATGTACTGGACGGCAATATCGACGGATTCATCGAAGCGTATTTAGAATCGGCTGTTTCGGATTAAGTTTTCAAGGGATATTGCCCGTACACTTACAATCTATAGCCACTCTCATTGCGCGCTCAAAACATTTTCGCTCGTACTTTGTCGTCTGCGGAACGACCCCGCAAGGGGGATCGCCCTCTCGCCCCGATAAATATCGGGGGTTCGGGAAGTCCTCGCCGAGCAATGTTCGATCGAAAATGTTTTGTCGGCAATTCAAGGACCTACAGATTGTAAATGTACGGGCAAATCCGAACTTGCGCCGGTTCTTTGATGACTGCTAATAATAAGACATCCTCTTGAGTTACCGGAAAAATATCGGTGATTAATCATGGCTAGTCGAGTATGTTTGACCCGCTGTCCAGCGGGGAGTTACGCAGACGACCAAGATTAAGAAGCGATATTTTTGCCGCGTAACGAGGGCCGGATGTTGTTTATTAGCAGGAGGCAAAGAACCGTGGAAAATAAGTTCAAACGGTTTCATCCAATGTCCCGTTTATGCTATAATTAACCGAGTAATGATACTGCTTGATAGGGTAACAAAATCATACAGCAAGGATCTTAGTCCGTCGATAAATCGTGTCAGTTTGTTCATCGAACCGCGTGAATTCGTGATTCTAGTCGGCACCAGCGGAGCCGGTAAAACTACGTTACTGAAACTTTTGACCCGTGAAGAAAAACCGACCAGCGGCAAAATCGTCGTCGGCGGGATTGACTATGACACACTCAAGGACAGCCATATCCCGATGTTACGCCGCAAAATAGGCGTCGTGTTTCAGGATTTCAAATTGTTACCTCAGCGCACCGTTTTTGAAAACATTGCTTTCGCGTTAGAGATTGCCGGCATGACCCGCCGCGAAATCAAAAGTACGGTACCAAAAGTTATCGAACTTGTCGGTCTGACTGGTAAAGAAAAACAGTTCCCCAGGCAGCTATCAGGCGGCGAACGCCAACGCGTGGCGATTGCTAGGGCAGTAGTGCGCCAGCCTAAAATTCTAATCGCCGACGAGCCGACCGGTAATTTGGATCCGCGTCACAGTTGGGATATTATCCGCTTGCTTGAAAAGATTAACAAATACGGCACGACGGTTCTGTTGACGACGCATAACGCAGACATTGTAAACAAACTCAAGCGCCGCGTGATAACGCTTGAGCACGGTGAAATTACAGGCGATCAAGCCGAGGGTAGCTATAGGCAATGAGTCCCGTTAGAACCAAGACCAGGATAGTCGAAAGGACCCATGTATGTTACTTGTCGAAAGTTGGAGGCTTCTAACGGGATGAGCGCCAAGAAAAAAATGAGCTCAAAAAGTTTTGCCTTGCAAAAGCGCAAAAACCGCCGGCTGCTGACTTTTTACCGGATTTGCAGATACGGACTTGAAAGCTTCGCTCGAAACTCGTGGCTGTCGGTCGCCGCGGTCGCGGTCATGACAGTGACGCTGCTGATTATTTTTACAGCGGCAGCCTCTCAGAAAATTCTGTCAGATACCGTCAATGATTTGGGCAAGAAAGTCGACATGTCGGTTTATTTGAAAACTGAAACTCCGGACAAAACCGGCAACCAAATAAAATCTGAAATCGAAAGGTTGCCATCGGTTCGCAAGGTAACGTACATCAGTGCCGAGGAGGCCAGAAAACAAATTGCCGAAGCCAATAGTGATGACCCTGCAGTATTAGCAGCTCTTAATGAAGCGACTAACAAAAACCCCGCGACTTTAAGAGTGGTCGTTAAAGATATTAATGATACGTCAGAATTGGAAAAATTCGTCAATACCAACGCTCTCTTAAAGAAGTACCTGAGCACCGATTACAAACCGTCGTTCGCGGGTAGCCGCCGTGATGCTATCAAATCCATTGGCCGGGCAGCCGATTTTGCGCAACAAGCCGGGATTGTCGCCAGTTCGGTGTTCGTCGTCATATCGTCGCTGATAATCTTTAATACGATTCGTATGGCGATTTTCAACCGCAAAGAAGAAATCCAAATGATGAAACTTATTGGCGCCGACCAGTCATTTATAAGGGGACCGTTTTTGGTCGAGGCGATTATTTATGGGCTTATTGCGGCGCTCATCGCCACTGCTATCGGTATATTTGCCCTATATAAACTGCCAGGACCTATTGCTAGCTATTTTACCGTCCAGCCGACAATTGATTATGTAACATACAGCGCACCTATCGTGCTGCTGACCATGATAGGCGTGGGTGCGCTTATCGGCGTGATATCATCGTTACTTGCGACTCGTCGCTATTTAAAGATATGAAAATTAATACGGCTAAAATCAGAGTTAATCCCGTGATGACCAAAGCCACGCTAATATTCATGTGCGCGTTAATGGCCATAGCACTGCCGCTGCAGCTGACGAAAAAGGCGTCGGCCGATATTTATGACGATCAAATCAGCGCCCTGCAGCAAGAGATCAAAATCGCCCAGGACCAAGCCAATCAAATGGCAGCCCAGGCTGATACTTATCAAAACGCCATTAATACACTTCAGAACCAAATGAACATCATTCAGGCACAGATTAATATTAGCCAAGCCCAATATAATCAATTGATTTCGCAAATCGCCGATACCGAAACCAGTATCAAAAATAATCAGGACGCTATGGGCAAGACAATTGCCGACATATATGTCGACGATAGCATTACGCCGCTCGAGATGTTAGCCAGCAGTAAAAGTATTGGCGACTATCTGGACAAACAGGAGTATCGTGCTTCGATACGTAATCAGCTTACCGAAACGATTGCTAGAATCAAGGAATTAAAAGCGCAGCTTGAAAAACAAAAAATCGACGTCAAAACGGTTCTGGATGCACAGACAAATCAAAAAGCTTCATTAATCACAAAAAAAGCCGACCAACAAGCGCTACTCGCTAGTGTTAACAGTAACGAAGCCGCTTATCAAGCGATGATCAGCAAGAATCAGTCACAGATTGAGGCATTAAAAGCCACTCAGGCTTTAATGCAAGCTCGCTATAGCAATAGTGGCGGTTACGTGTTAGTAAATTCTGGCTCACTTGGCGATTATCCCTGGAACGGTTCGAATTGCCCGATGGTGTGGTACTTTTCAAGTGGCGGCGTTGGGTATCCATATAATGGCTATCCACCATATAGCGGTCAAGATGGCAAGGGTTATGGCTGTAGGCAGTGCTCTAGCTATGTTGCATGGCGTCTTGCAAAAGAAACTGGATATTATCCGACGGATTGGGGTGACGCAGTAAGTTTTACTAATAAAGCGAAGTTATCACCGTGGAGTGGCGTTGAAGGTGCCCCGCAAGCGGGTTCGGTTGCAGTAATGGATCCGGGCACTGCCGGCAATGCTTTTGGGCATGTTGCATGGGTCGAAGCCGTTGACGGCGACAAAGTATTAATCAGCCAGTATAACTTCGATTACGGCGCGGGTTATGGTATGTATAGTGAGATGTGGCTGTCTGTCGGCGCTTTTGACCATTATATACATATAAATTAAATAGACGTTACTTTTGTGACGTTCCCTAGCAGCCCAATAAGTGAAAAATATATAAATTTTAAGCATATTTAATATGTCGCATAGGTTATAATTGAACGCAGTACAAAAATTGGGATAAATAGGGGACATAATGGCCAAACTAAGAACAAAAATCAAAGCAAAATTATCTGCGCATGTCGCGAAGCGTCGAGAATCAAAAAAGGCCATTTCGACAAACCTGAT
>JAXDCN010000054.1:0-3941 GCA_034677945.1 Saccharimonadales bacterium (SeqCode) | reverse complement strand
GTCAAAGTGAGCGTTCGCCGTTGATCGCCGCCTGTGTTAGTCTCGCCCGCATAGCCGTTATTATCATTTGAATCAGCGACTAGCGCACCTGTCGGCTCATCATCATTATGCCCACTGTAAATATAACCAGAGCCAACTGCTCCGCCGCTCCAGTTGCTCGGTACGGAGAGTACATTCTGCATAATGGTCAGCCACTCGGCTTCGGTGATCAAATGACAACCATTGCAGCCCGCCACATTCTTGCTAACATTAAGGGCTGAATACTGATTAATACTCACCCAAGGACTAGTAGCGGCTTGACTGACCGGGGTACTGCTATCACTGCTTGGATTCTTTGCCTCATATTTCATGACACAAAAATCTTTAGTACCGTATGTCGAACTGCCTGGCACGATTATGAAACCAGGCGCGCATGCTACAGGAATAGAATTATTTGCGATTCGATAACTAATATTGCCCTTGGTAGCCGTTAGACCAAATACTTTGGGATTAGCTGAATTGTTAAAGTCATAGTAATAGGTCGCGCCGTTGCTTTTCTCTACGCACTTGTTAGTCGAACTGTCTGGTTGCGCGCAATCGATCGTCGTCGGGTACGCCCCATTCTCCATCCTGAATATCTTGAGTGTCTCATAGGCATGGACTAAATCAGACTTTAATGAAGCAGACGTCGCGTTATCCCTTACGGCATCATAGCCCAAAATCGTTATCAGAAACAACACAACCATCACGACAGCAACGACTAACAGCTCGACGAGCGTAAAGCCAGATCTGGCACCGGATTGAATTTTACAAACCATATCTTCCCTTTTGATCATTGTAATTTTGAAGAATTTCAGCCGCAGTCAAAGCGACGTCATATATCCTTACGGATCCAATTAATCCTTTGAAAGGATATGTGTTGGTTAAATCGTGACAGGATGCGCCCATTGTACCTGCGCAATGCGTAACAATATTACCCACCGCGCTTATATCAGTCGAATAACCGGTGTATTGCCCGTTCAGATACGACTTGAAAGTATTATCGGTTCGGTTAATTACTACGAGCAGATATTTCCAACTGCCTAATAGCTCCGTGTTAGAAATAACAACATCCCTTTGATTTGCCCCGTCCGATATACCCGCGTCCCAAGCTCCAGTGCCTAAATTCATCGTAAACCCACTAGTGCTAGCAGAGGCTCCACCAGTGTGCCAAGGCATATCATAAAGTCCTGCGCTGGTCGTGACCTTTACCCAAACGCCCCAACTGAATGAGTTTTGGTTAAAGTCAAAAATCGACGGTTTCGGAAATAATATTCTGTCATCTACACCGTCAAAGCTGAAAGCCCCTCCGTCCGATGACGAATATGTGACACCGCCACTGAAGGTGCCGTCATTACTTTTGCCGCTGATATCGTAGACAACGTTTCCAGAGCCGGGGTAAGATGTCCTATTCGCAGCATCAACCGCAAAAACCGGACACTTTCCTGCTAGTACATTTTGGTCCTTATCGATATTGAATGTATATGGTGTTTTTGTAATAGAAATGCAAAAATTCTGCGGGTTAACAGACCTCACTTGATAAGCGTTTACAGTTGCGCCGTTACTAGTTCTGACGCACTTGTTAGTCTCACTTTCAGGCTGTCCGCAATCGATAGTTGTCGGGTAGGCGCCGTAATCCGATCGAGAATTTTTTAACGCATAATAGGCATTGGATAAATCACCCTTTATAGAAGCGATTGCGGCTTGCTGCATGACGTCGTTATATGCATAGGTGCCAATAATCATCAGTACGGCAATAATAACAAGGACCACCATCACTTCTACAAGCGTGAAACCTCTGTTGCGACGATGTATTTTATAAAGCATACCTATATCGATTCACTCTTAATTTAGCTATAGCCAGTATAGCATAAGCATTGTGCGGTTTGGATATTTCAGGCTTAGCCTCGCGGCGGTTCACCTTCGGGGTCGTCGAGCAATTTTTTGGTTTTTACTTCATAGCGGCGGCCGGTTATTTGACTGGTTATGTAATCTTCATTAATCAAATTGACGAACATATCCAAGTCGTTCGAGTCCATAATAATAATTGCGTTTGTATCGTCGGTCATTATCTCTAGTTGCATTTCGTCAGCATACTCTATCGCCTGCTCTTGAGTGATGGGGCCAATCTCGATTTTTTGCAGTTTGTTGACGATTTTTTTGCGTTCACGCGCCAATGATTGCAAATCGACGCCGTCCGGAAAACTCAGTCTATAAAACTTTTCGATCTCGGCCACTTTTTGATCGGCTAACAGCTGCTTTTTATATTCGTAATTAAACAGCCGTTCGAATTTGCTTTGGTTATATACGAAGATATCGCCGCCGATTATCAGAACTTGGTTATCCGCCGGTATTTTCAGCCCGACATCGGCTTGAAAAACGCCAAACTTGCCGCCGGCAAATTCCCAAGCTGTCGAACCTTTCAATACCTGGCCTTGTGAAATCAGTTTGACCGCATAAAACGGTTGCTTCAAATCTTTATGAGTAAAACGGGCCAAAATACCTTTGATGCGTTTGAATTCGTGTTCCTGTTCGCTAAACTCGACGATATCGCCGCGCTGCTTTTCGATCAGGTGCAGCAATGTTTCGACCCGGCCGACTTTCGCTAGATCAGTCCGCAGCAGAACGTTATCCTCGCTTTCGGACAATTCAAAATCGCGTACCGACAGCCCGGTCCCCGCCCCCAAATTTACGAAATTAATCAAATCGTATAAAAACAACGGTTTGATTTGCGAATTCAATTCGCTGGAAAAATTGGTCGAATACGGCGTGTAATGTTTGTTAAACAAAAACAGTTCGACATCCAATTCTTTTTTTATTGCATCGATATTATTCGCCCACAAAAAAATATCAGTCGGTTCGTTAGTTTCTGTCATCAATGGTTCCCTTTTAAAATTATTCCGTTACTTTTAATTAAAATAAAAATTTGCCGGCCAGCCGTTGTTCGCGGGCCTTGTTGGCCCACTGGTCTGCCAGTTCGTTACTGATATTGCCTACATGACCGCGTATCCAGACGACTTCTGCCTGCGCCTGTTTGTGCAGCCAACACACTTCTTTGACTAAATCCAGGTTTTTGATTTCGCCGTTCTTTTTGGTCCAACCGTTCATCTCCCAGCTAGTCCCCCACCTGGTGATAACATTGACCCAAAATTCACTGTCGCTATATATTTGACATTTTCCGCCGTTTGAATCGTGCAATGCCGCGATAATCGCCCTGCCTTCCATGCGGATATTCGTCGTCATCATCTCGAAGCCAACGATAGCCAGTTCCGTTTCTTTTATGACCGCAAATCCGCCCGGGCCGGGGTTAGGACTGCAACTGCCATCAGTAAAATAAGTAATCATCACTATCCATTCTACTACAAATCCGCTAGCAAAGGCCTTGATATTAACAAACATAAGAATGATAATAGTTTCATAAGGGCGAAGTCGTCCGGATTGGAGATTATTATGGCAAAAGGCGCATCAAAACCGAAACGAGAAGCCAAAAAACCTAAAAAAGCAAAGAAATAATTTTTCAGTTTCAAATCAAAAAACGCCGTTCGGCGTTTTTTGATTTGCAATAAAATCTATAAATCCTTTAATGGAATACCTGTCTTTTTTGAAACTTGGCGAGCCCAACTTAGCAAACGTTCGAATTGATAATCGCGAGACGCCTGTTCAGTTTCGGAATCATCTAATCTTTTGACGAAGCTATCAATCGTGTTCGTTAACCTATCCAAACTATCTTGAGACGCTTTTCCATCCAACTTTTTTTCAACCTCAGCAAAATGGTCCTGCATGTATTTGAATAACTTTGTAAACTGGTCTTCGCTCATGAATTTATTATAGCCTTAGTTATCAACCGCTACTACCCTATTTAGCTAAATCCGCAATCGCAACGCGTTTTTGCTCGGTCGTGTCGCGGTCACGAACGGTTACGG